>JBKOZB010000144.1:0-20571 GCA_046744225.1 Planctomycetota bacterium
GGCGAAGATCGTCCCGCCGCCCGGCTCTAGGTGCCGGCGGAGCACGTCCAGGTCGTCGTTGAGGTTGAATGCGGCCCGGCCGTGCAGGTAGATCAGCGGGTAGTTGACGATGTTCGGGTCGTTGGGCGCGAGGTCCTTCTGACTGATGACCACGTCGAAGTTGATCGGCGGCTTGCGCAGAGTATCCATCAGGTTGGGGATCGCCAGGGGGGCGATGTTCCACTCGCCCGAGTGTTTGAGCTTGGCGATCCGGAGCGCACCGCGCCTAGGGGCCTCGGTCTTGAAGTTCTTGACCTCGCGCACGACGAGCTTATCGGCGGGCAGCTCGCGGCCGGTCGCGTAATCGACGATGTTCTGGCCCACCTTGATCGCCTTGAGGACCGACGTGTTGGTCGGGCTGTTCTTCGCCTGATTCCAGTAGCACGAGAGGTCCTCGGGCGAGTAGACCACCACCGTCCGGCAGCCGTGCTCGATCCCCCAGAGCGGGTGGATGCCCGGGTCGAGCAGGTGCTTGGCCCGCCAGATCGGGTGGTCCTCGCCCAGCGGGTGCAGGTCGTAGCCCGGCTCGGGGAAGATCTCCTTCATGAGGGCGCGGAACCCACGGTCGAACTCGGGCCGACTGCAACATGCCTCGGCGACGATGAACCCGCCCTGCTCGACGTACTCGCGGAGGTTCTTTTTCCCTTCCACACTGAACTCGGGCGGCTCGTGGCCGTTGAAGAAGGCGATCGGCGCCTGGAGCATGTCCTCGACGGTCGCCACGCGGGGGTCAACGTACTGCCAGGTCAGCAGGTTCTTCCAGTCGGTCGAGACGAGATCGACGAGGTTGCGGACGTCGTCGTTGTCGTTGTTCCAGTCGCCCCCCGGCCCGTGGCGGAGCTTGTTGATCAGGACCGGCGCCCGCCCCTTGGCCAGGAATAACAACGCGAAACTGGTGGAGATGATCTCGCGCTCCTCGAACAACGCGCCCCTCCAGAAGCCCTGGAGCTTGTCCTGGGTGTGAACCAGCTCCTCGGCCCCCTCGCGATACCAGTCATGATCACCGAAGAAGCGCTGGCCGGTGAGCCGCCCGGCGCGCTCCATGCCGTAGAGATAGTAGAACTTCCACTGCTGGCCATGGCCGTAGTTGTCGCCGACGCGAAAGTGCCCGGCCATCCAGTCAAGCCCGCGCTGAAGGTTCGTGTTGAGCGCCCCCCGGCCGCAGTTGCGGATCACGTCGCCCTGGAGGAACTCCTGGCCTTGGAACCGCTTCAGGCCGGTGATGATCAGGCTGGAGAGCCCCGCGCAGGTCATGCTGCCGGTCACGGGCGAGCCGGCCTCGGGCGTGTAGGCCCAGCCGCCGTCGGCATGCTGGCACTGCTCCCAGTAGTGCCGGGCGAGGGACCAGACCTCCGCCTTGACCGGCACCCCCACCTCGGTCGCCGCGTTCAGACCGAGTAGCGCGTACTGTGTGTTCGAGTTGTCGCCGTTCCGGCCCTTGATGCTCGAGTAGGTCCACGATCCGGGCCAGTTGAAGTGGTCGCCGGGCTTGATCTGCGCCTCTTCGAGCCACTGGACGTTGTTGGCGATCCGCACTAGGTCGCGCTCCGGGTCGGCGGCGGCGAAGGCCATCATCTGGAGCGCGACGGCGTAGACGCTCCGCAACTGGTCGGGCCCGAAGTTCCGCAGGAAGCCGAGCGCCCGGGCGATCGTGGGCCCGTTGGCCGGCTCGCCCGCGGTGAGCAACGCGAGGGTGGCCAGGCTCGTCGTTCCGGTGTGCGCCTCGGCATCGGCATCGGGCCACGAACCGTCGGGTCGCTGCGCTTGCTTCAGGAAGCGGACCCCTTCCTGAATAGCGCGCTCGACCTCCTCCCGCGTCACGGCCGCGCGGGCCGGAGGCGTGACCATTGAGAGAAAGCAAGCCGCGAGAACCAGCGGAACGACGTAGAACCGGGCGCGAAGAATCATGGTGGCCTGCCTCACTGGCGAGTTCGGAAGGGCGCGATATGTCCTGACAATTGTACCATGATCTTCGGGCCGTTCAATCGTCCGATCGCGGCGGCCGTCCTTCGCGCGGCGGCTCCGGGACGATGGCTCCTCGCAAGGCGTTGCGCCTGGAGAACCACCAGGGACTCGACGATCGAGAACCGCATGACCCGAGGCTCGGAACCGCGCGGGTGCACGTCGCTGTAGACGCAGCGGCCGTCGAGGGAGAGGGTCGGCACGGTCGCCGTGCAGGACTCGGCCCGGCGAGGGATGACCGGGAGCGGTGCGTCGAAGGTGAGTGCGGACGGGCCGCGCCGAGCCGCGCGCTTGAATCGCATGGTCCCGAGGCACTACAATGGTCGCGTCACGAGACCCGTCGGTGGCCTTGAGGGTGGAGACGGCCTCCGCTCGGCGTTGCATTGCTCCCGTCTCTGCCCCGTGGCGGCCCGATCCCCGCGGGGTCGGTCGCCTCTTTCCCCAGGGTCGATGACACGCATGTCCAGCGCCGGCGACCGGATCACGCAGCTTCTCGATGAGTTCCGCCATTCCCGCGACGTGATGGTCGCCGAACTGGGCAAAGTCATCATTGGCCAGCGCGAGGTGATCGAGCAGATCCTGGCCGCGATCTTCACGCGCGGGCACGTCCTGCTCGTCGGCGTCCCCGGGCTGGCGAAGACCTTAATGGTCAGCTCGATCGCCAAGATCCTCGACGTCGGCTTCAAGCGGATCCAGTTCACGCCCGACCTGATGCCCTCGGACATCACGGGGACGAATGTCCTGGAGGAGCCCGAGGCGGGGCGGCGGGCCTTCCGGTTCGTCCCCGGGCCGATCTTCTCGAACATTATCCTGGCCGACGAGATCAACCGGACCCCGCCCAAGACCCAGGCCGCACTCTTGCAGGCGATGCAGGAGCGCGAGGTCACGGTCGGCCAGGACACCCTGCACCTGCCCGATCCGTTCTTCGTCATCGCCACCCAGAACCCGATCGAGCAAGAAGGGACGTACCCCCTGCCCGAGGCGCAGCTCGACCGATTCATGTTCGATATCCGCGTCGGCTACCCGACCCTGGACGAGGAGGAAAAAATCCTCTCGGCGACGACCAAGGGGGAGACCGTTGATTTGAAGAAGGTGCTCTCGGGCAAGGCGATCATCAACTTGCAGAAGCTGGTCACGTCGGTTCCGGTCTCGGACTACACGGTCAAGTATGTGGCGCGCCTGGTCCGCGCGACCCGCCCGGTCGATGCCCAGTCGCCGCAGTTCGTCAAGGACCTCGTCGATTACGGCGCGGGGCCGCGCGCCGGGCAGAACCTGATCCTTGGCGGCAAGGCGATGGCCGCGATGGACGGCCGGTTCAGCGTCTCGCTCGACGACATCCGCAAGGTTGCCATCCCGGTGCTCCGCCACCGGATCAGCACCAACTTCCAAGCGCAGGCCGAGGGCCAGACGACCGAGTCCCTGATCCGCCGCTTGATCGCCGAGATCCGCGAGCCCGAGGTCCCCAAGTACGACCGCCGCAGCGGGAGCGGCGTCGGCCTGGGATGAGCGCCCGCCGGCGCGAGGAGATCCGAACATGGCGACCCATGAGCCCGAAGTCGAGCCTTTCCTGACGCTCGGTCCCGACGACGACGGCCGACTGGTCTCGGCCGACGAGTTCGCCTCGGCCGAGTTCCTCGAACCCTGGAAGTACGAGCGCGAAGAGGGAAGGCTCGTTGTCATGCCACTCGACGGAGAGCGGCACATCGAAAATTCTGAACCCTGGTGGGAACGAATCGTCGTCTACCATGTCCATCATCGCGACGTGGTCCAGCACGTCGTCCCCAACTCCTGGGTCCGCGTCGATGGCGGGACCGACCGGATCGGCGACATCGGCGTCTACCTCGTCCCGGCCGGGCCGGTGCCTCCCATTCCCGACCGCGTCCCCGAGCTGATGTTCGAGGTCGTCACGCCCGACAAGAAGTCCCGGGAGCGTGACTACGTCAAGAAGCGCGCCGAGTCCCATCGGCTTGGCGTGCGCGAGTACGTGATTGTCGACCGCCAGGCCCGGCGCGTCACGGTCCTGACGCATGCGGCCGAGGGATATCAAGAGCAAGTCTTGGGTCCATCCGATACGGACCGGACGCCGCTCTTGCCGGGGCTGGAAGTCCCGCTGGCAGAGGTCTTTTCCTGATCCACGCCCGATCGTCCGTTTGCGCGAGGTTGTCCCGTGTCCAGCACGGCCGAAAAATACCTGAAGCCCGAGGTGATCCGCCAGGTGTCGCGGCTCGACCTCCGCGCCAAGTTCATCGTCGAGGGATTCTTGGCTGGCTTGCACTCCAGCCCGTTCCACGGGTTCTCGGTCGAGTTTTCCGAACATCGCAAGTACACGGCCGGCGACAACATCGCGGACATCGACTGGAACGTCTACGCCAAGACCGACCGGTTCTACCTCAAGAAGTTCCAGGCCGAGACGAACCTGACCGGCTACCTCGTCATGGACCTCTCGGGCTCAATGGGGTACACCTACCGGCAGGAGCTGACGAAGTTCGAGTACGGCATCAGCCTTGCAGCGGCGCTGGGATACCTGATGATCCATCAGCAGGACCCGGTCGGCCTGATCGCGTTCGACCAGCAGGTGCGCCAGAGCTTGCCGCCCCGGAGCAAGCGCACGCAGCTCGGGAACATCCTCTCGCTCCTGGCCCGTCTCCAGCCGTCCGGCGAGACGGCGATCGCCAAGAGCCTGCACCAGGTCGCTAGCATGATCCGCCACCGCAGCCTGGTGATGCTCTTCAGCGACCTGCTCGGCGACCCCGCGCCGATCCAGCACGCTCTGCACCGGTTCCGGTTCGCAGGCCACGACGTGATTATCTTCCACATCCTCGACGAGGCCGAGGCCCTCTTTCCCTTCGAGGGGATGCTCGAACTGGAGGACAACGAGACGCGCGAGATGCTCCTGGTGGATGCCGACGGGATCAAGGCCGATTATCTCGAGGAGGTCGAGGCGTTCCGGGCCTCGTACCGCAAAGAATGCCTCTCTGCCCGGATCGACTACGTCCCCCTGCACACGGGGGTGCCCTTCGACAAAGCGCTGATGAGCTATTTGCTCAGCCGGCAGTCGCGGGGTTGAATGGAAGGGAGGGCGGAGAAGACGCGGCGCGCGGGACCGCCGCACCTCTCCGGGCGGACGATCGTAGCAAGAGGGTTCCGGTTCGACCTTCACCACGACGAGGGGGCCCCTCGACGGATCGACATGGACATTTCGCTGATACACGCGGGTCTGGCGGCGGGGACGGCGCTGGCGGCCTTGCCGGTGATCCTCCACCTGTTCATGAAGCAGCAGCCCAAGCACGTCATCTTCCCGGCGCTCCGGCTGATCCGCGAGCGGCAGAAACGATCGCGCAAGAAGCTGCGGATCAAGAACTGGCTGCTCCTGCTGGCCCGGATGGCCCTGGTGGCGCTGATGGCGCTGGCACTGGCGCGGCCCCGACTCTTCTCGCAGACCACCCTGGGCGACCAGGAGGTCCCCACGGCGCTCGGCCTGGTCTTCGACACGAGCCTGTCGATGGGCTACAAGGAGAAGGAAAAGACCCGGCTCGACGAGGCCAAGGAGCGCGCCTTCGACATCCTCAAGAAGATACCCGATGCGAGCCAGATCTTTGTGGTCGATTCGGCCGAGCCGGGGGTGCCGGTCTCGCTCTCGCCCGCGGCGGCGCGCAAGCGGATCGAAGGGCTGGCGCTGCGGGCGTCCAGCCGCCCCTTGAACGCCGCGGTCGGCCAGGCGTACGCCGCGGTCGCCGAATGCGACAAGCCGCGCCACGAGGTCTACGTCCTGACCGACCTGGCCCGCTCGGCCTGGGACACCAGCCGGACGGTCGAGGGGCTCGACACGATCAAGAAGGTCAAGACGCAGGTCGTGACCTACGTGCTCCGGCTCACGCCCAAGGAGGTCACTGATATCGCGGTTGTCGAGGCGAAGCCCTCGGTGAGCGTCGCGACCCAGGGCGAGACGGTCGAGATCCGCGCCCTGGTCCGCGCCCTGGGGCCGGCGGTCAAGCGGGTGGCCGAGTTCTGGCTCGACGGCGTGAAGAAGGATCAGAAAAACGTCGAGGTGCCCGCCAACGGCGAGGCCGAGGTGAAGTACCTCACGCCCAAGCTCGACCCCGCCGTCTCCCTGCACCAGGGCGAGGTCAAGATCAGCGGCGCGCCGGACCCCTTGGCCTTCGACGACACTCGCTACTTCAGCTTCAAGGTCCAGCCGGCGATGAACGTCTTGATCGTCTCCGACCTGGCGATCGACGCCGAGTTCGTCGCCGACGCGCTCGACCCCAGCCCGGAGGCCCTCCCCTCGGGCGCCCCGCGCCCGTTCCACGTCGAGCGGATCAAGGCCGACGACTTCGCCGCCAAGGCCCGCGACCGGCTCAAGGATCTGACCTGCGTCTTCCTGAACAACGTCAAGGAGCTGGCCGACGTCGACTGGGGCCGACTCAACGGCTATGTCCACGAGGGGGGCGGGCTCGTGATCGGGATCGGCGACCATTGCGAGCCGGAGAACTACAACGGCCCGACCGCCGCGCAGCTCGTCCCGGGAGCACTCGGCAAGGTGGAGAGCCCCGCTGCGCCGACGACCTTCGGAAAGATCAACGACGCCACGCACCCCCTCTTCAGCCGCTACCCCAAGGAGCTCGACGCCGTCCTCTCGCAGGTGCCGATCTCTCATTACTGGAAAGTCACGACGCCGCAACGGGCGCGGACCCTGCTGACCTACGCCGACGGCGCCCCCGCGCTCGTCGAGCGGACGTTCAAGGGGCCCAAGACCGGCCACGTCCTACTCTGGACCATCCCGCTCTCCCGGCGCGTCAATCCTCAGTCGAGGGCGGCTTGGAACGAATTCCCCATCGTCGGCTGGTCGTTCTTCTACCTGATGAACCAGATGGTCCCGTTCCTGGCGGGAACCTCGGGCGAGCAGTTGATCTACGAAGCCGGGCAGGACGTCGTCCTGCCGCTCGACCCGGCGCATCGGTACAAGAACTACATCGTGCAGGGGCCCGACATGAAGACGTCCGACCGGCTCAGTCCGTCGCCGGCGAGCGACTCGCTCCTGATCGTCGCGCCGCAGCCGATCGGCCAGTGGACGGTCTCGGCCTCGGGGCCCGAGGGGACCGGCACCACGCTCGGCTTCAGTGTCAATCCACCGCTGGCCGAGACCCAGCTCACCGCGCTGGAGGCCCGCGACCTCGACGCGCTCTTCGGCAAGGACAACTACAAGCTGGCCACCGACGCCGAAAGCCTCAAGCGCGTGACCGAGCAGGCGCGGATCGGCCACGAGATCTTCCCCTGGCTGATGTTCTTGATCCTGATCCTCGTGACGGCCGAAAACCTGCTGGCCAACACGTTCTACCGCGAGGGCGCGTCGAAGATGGCGGTCGGTGCCGCGGGTTAGAATCCCGACCGATATGAGGGCTATTCTTCACCCTTGGCTTCTCGACCCCCACCCCAACCCTCCCCCACACGGGGGGAGGGCTTTCTTTCCAACTCCCTCCCCCCGTGTGGGGGAGGGTTGGGGTGGGGAGTGTTCACCAAGAGCGAAAGACGATCATTGTGTCAGGGCCTCTTAGGACCGACCTCGCTTGCTGATGGGATAGGCTCCCAAGGTTGACGCGATGAGTGTGAGCTTCAGCCCGATCGGACCCTGGCCCGTGGTCGTCCTGGCAGCGCTGGTGGTGATGGTCCTGACAGTCTGGGCCTATCAGCGCCGGCTCCGCGGGACGACCGGCCGCTGGCGCTGGTTCGCCCTGGGGCTGCGGCTGGCCGCCGTCTTGGTCTGCGTGCTGGGGTCGCTCCGGCCGTCGATCGTGCTCCAGGAGAAGAAGAAGCAGCCGGCCGCGCTCGTCTTCCTGATCGACGACTCGACGAGCATGAAGATCACCGACGAGGTGCGCGGCCAGAGCCGCTGGGGCATGGCCCTGAAGACCCTGGTCCAGGCACGGACCGTGGCGCAGGGGCTGGGGCAGGGGCTGGACGTGCGGTTCTACCGCTTCGACAACGCGATCCGCGAGCAGCAGCCCGAGGACGCGAGCGACCCGGACGGGCGCGAGACCGCCCTGGGCGCGGCCTTGGTCGAAGCGGTCCGCCGCCAGGAAGGGAGGCGCGTCGCCTCGGTCGTCGTCCTCTCCGACGGCGCGAACAACGCCGGAATCCCGCCCCTGATCGCCGCCCGGCGGCTCCGAGGCCAGGATGTGCCGGTCGTCACCGTCGGCTTCGGTTCCGAGAACGCCGGCGCGGCCTCGCGCGACATTGCCGTCCGCGACCTCGTCACCAGCCCCACCGTCTTCGTCAAGAACCAGCTTCAGGTGCGCGGGACGCTCGTCGTCCGCGGGTTTGCCAACCAGTCCCTCGACGTCGAGATGGATGTCGAGGGGCAGACCCCCCCGGTCGCGACCCAGCGGGTCAAGGCCCCCGAGGGGACCGAGGTCATCCCGATCCCCGTCATGAGATATATCCCGCAGACCCCGGGCGAGAAGAAGATCACGCTCCGGGTCAAGCCCCGCGAGGGAGAGCTGATCCGCACCAACAACGAGATCGGCACCTACGTCACCGTCCTCTCGGGCGGCCTGAATGTCTTGTATCTCCAGGGAGGGGGCGCCGGCTGGGAGTACAAGTACCTCTTCAGGGCGCTCGCCGCCTCGCCCGACATTCAGGCCGAATTCAGGCAGATCCGCATCCCGGCGACGGAAGCACGGCCCGAGATCGGCGACGTGGAGTTCGTCCCCGGCCGGTACAACGTCTACATCCTCGGCGATCTCCCCGCCAACTATCTGACGCGCGTCCAGCAGCGGCTCCTGACCAATGCGGTCGAGAAGGGGGCGGGCCTGATCATGCTGGGCGGCCACTCCAGCTTCGGCGCGGGAGGTTGGGCGAGCACCGACTTGGCCCGCGTCCTGCCCGTCCAGATCCGCCCCGGCGACGGCCAGATCGAGCCCGATGGGGGGATCAGGTTCGTCCCCAACATTCACGGGCTGGAAAGCTATCTCTTCCAGGTGGGGGCGAACCGGACCGAGAGCCTCCGGATCTGGGACACGCTGCCGCCGATCACCGGCACGAACCAGTTCGGCGAACCGAAGGTCGGGGCGATCCTTCTGGCGCAAAGCCCCGAGCGCTATCCGCTCATGATCGGCGCGGAGGCCGGCAAGGGCCGCGCGATCGCCTTCGGCGGCGAGACCTGGGTCTGGGCACGGGCCTCGGATGAGGGCCGGATGGCGCACCGCAAGTTCTGGAGACAGGTCATCTTCTGGCTCGCCCACCGCGAGGACAAGGGCGAGAACCAGATCAAGCTCGCCCTCGACCAACGCCGCATCGCGGTCGGCCAGAAGCTCGAGCTGACCGTCACCGCCCGCGACGCCAAGAACGCGCCGATCACCGGCGTCCAGTACGAGACGAAGGTCGAGCGGGAGGGCTCCGGCAAGGGCGATCCGGTCGATCTCTACACTCAGGGCGACGAGGCCAAGGGGCTCCACTTCGCCACCGGCCCGCCGGGCGAGTACACGGTGACGGTTGTCGCCCGCAAAGGCGGCAAGGACCTCGGCCGCGACAGCGCCCGGTTCCTCATCTACCAGGATGACCGCGAGATGGAGAACCCCGCCGCCGACCTTGCTTTGCTCCGGCAGATTTCCGAGATGACCGGCGGCGAGTCGCTCCCCCCCGAGCAGTTGCCCAAGTACCTCCGCTCACTCAAGAGCACGATCTTCACCGAGTACGTCAGCCAGACAGAGCACCGCATCTGGGACAACTGGCCCTTCCTGCTCATCTTCACCGCCCTGTTGACGCTCGAATGGTTCCTCCGCAAGCAGCACGGGTGGGTGTAGCGCCTCATTGGGTAGGGCGTGTGACGCGCACCAATCCCCGAACCGACAAAGAGTTGGTGCGTTTCACGTCCCCCACGTAATTCGAAAAGCCACGCCCGCCAGTTCGGGAACTTCTTGCTCCATGACCTCGGATTCGGAGGCCAGGGTTCGATCTCGCTGCACGCGGCCGTACACCCCGCGCGGCCCGGTCCGGGCGGCGACGATCCAGGCGGCGAGCCATCCCAGCGCCGACATTCCGGTGACAGCCAGACCGAGCCAGAATCCCGGCGGCTCGTAGCGCAGCATCACCTCGTGCCGGCCGGGATGGGGCAGGGGGATGACGCGCTGGGCGTGGTTGCCCCGGAGGATCCGGGCCGCTCGGCCATCGACCTGTGCGGTCCAGCCGAGCATCCAGGTGTCGGCGATCACGAGCAGGCCGGGGGCTTCGGTCGCGACCCGGACGATGACGCGGTCGGGGTCGATCGCGTCGTACGAGGCGATCGTGAACGGCTGCCGAGGGCCGTCGCCGGGGCCGAGCGGGTCGCGCGGCATCAGGACGGCCTCACGCGGGTCGATCAGGCGGAACAGCGCGAGCGTGGTCGCCGGGTCGTCGGCCGCAAGGTGGGCTCGGGGCACCACATAGGCGCGCGGCATCGCCGTCGGGTTGCGGTGGACCGTGAAGAGGCTCCCGCGCCAGGTCCCCGAAGCGACCAACGGCCAGGCGGGTTCGGGCTCGACGTGGTCCGAGACGAGGAAGGCGACGCCCAGCCGATCGAGCACCGCCTGGCGGACGTCGCGGTGGAACCGGGCGACGGCCTCGCCCATCACCTCGTCGGGATCGGGAGGCGGGGTGACGTACAGAAGCGGATACAAGGTCTGGTACAGGTCCGCGGCGTGCCGGATCTGGAACGAGTCGTTGATGTTCACCTTCTCGAACCCGTTCGACCAGGCGTTCAGGTCCGAGTAGAGGATGTCGCGCGCCCGAATGCGGAACGGGCCGGGGACGGGAGGCTCGGCCCGCGCCAAGGCCGCGCTGATCGGGTCGGGGCCGAGGAACCGATCGGCGGGCGCGATCTTCACCAGCGCCCGCCCGTACAGACCCAACTCGACCAGGGCGAGGCCCCCCAGCGCCAGGGCCGTCGCGCGGCGGACGCGGCCTTGGGCGCGGCTCCCGTACGCCAGCACGAGCACCGTCCCCCCCAGCGCAAGCCAGAAGGTCCCGCTCCGGGCGACGCGCGACGCGGCCAGCCCCACGCGGACCGGCCCGCTCAGCTCGTTCCGCAACGCCGGGAGACCGAAAGCGATTGGCTCGGTTCGAGTTGTGATCTTCGTCGGCCGAGCCGCCTGGAACCAGGCGACCGCCTCGACGAAGGCCAGCCCCAACACGAGGACCGCCGCCCCGAGCCGGACGCGCTGGTCGAGCCAGCGCCAGCGCTCCTCGGACGGTGCGAGCCGGCCCAGTGCCTCGACCCCGAGCCCCGCCAGAACAGCTGCACCGAGGTTAGCCAGGAAGAGCGACCGCCCCGGGACCCGGAATCGGTTCATCCCCGGCACCAGCTCGGACAGGAGCGTGAACAGGCCGAGCGGCCGTCCGGCCGCGAAGACCAGGGCCGCCGCGATCAGCACGAGCCAGCCGCGCACCAGCGCGCGGTCGCGGTGGCACCCGAGCGCGACCAGGACCAGGACCAGCGGGACCAGGCCGATCGAGAGCACTGACTCCCAGTAATTGTCATGTCCGAAGTATTCGGCCGGTCCCCCCAGGGCGACGGGGTCGAGCAGTTGCCAGAGGTTGAGCGCGTAGAGGTGGTAGCGATTCGGCCCGACCCCGAGCCGTCCACTCCGCAGGACCCAGCTCTGCGCAGCCACGTCGGGGAGCAGCTCCACCGCGACCAGCCCCAGGCTCAGCCCAACCAGGCCGCCCCACGAGAGGAGTATACCGGCGGCCGCGCGCCACCGCCTCGAACCAGCGGCGCGGAGGGCGTCGATCAGCGTCCAGACACTCAGGACGAGCACAAGGTAGAACCACTCCTGGGGATGTCCGGCCAGGAGCATCAGCGCCAGGATCGGCGGCAGTGCGAGCGCCCCGCGCGCCTCACCGTTCCGCTTCTGAATGAAGGCCCAGAACGCCCAGGGATACCAGCACGCGGCCCAGACGTGCGGGTAATGCCCCTCGAACGTCTGGGCGAGCAGTTAAGGCGACGCCTCGAAGCAGCCGGCGGCGATCGTGGCCGCCGGCCGGCCGATCCCCAGCCCGCGCGCCAGGATGTAGGCACCGAGCCCGCCCCAGACCAGGTGCCCGACCGTCAGCCACCCCAGCGCGGCGGGCGAGCGCGCGGCCCAGGCCAGCCAGACGAGGGGATAAAAGAGGCCACCCTGCGGATTTCCCACCATCGGCCGGCCGGCGAACCCCGACGTGTCCCAGAAGGGGAGCCGGCCGTGCCTCCGGATCTGATCAGCGACGTGCGCGTAGTGCGGCAAGAAGAAGGATGTCAGGTCGTTGCCGACGACACGGGGGTCGTCGCGCAGGTTGTAGTCCACGCTCGGCCGCTCGCCATCGACGATCAGGTGGTCCGGACGGGCAACCAGGCGGGCGAAGCAGGTCAGGATCAGCAGGATCAGGACCAAACAGGCGAGGAGATCACCGATTCGCGGCCGCATGCGAGGAGGACTCCCTTCCGCCGCCGAGTTCTATCCGAGCGTCGCGGCGCCGCCTACTCGGGCCGAGGGCCGATGCGGCGGCAGATCACTCGCCCGCTCGGCCTGGATGTCCCGGATCAAGCCGAAGTAACGGTCAAGGTGCGCCATCTCGGACCAGTCGCCGGTTCGGATCGCGTAGCCCCGGTGCGCCAGCTCCTCGCGGAGGTCTTCATCATGGACGATTCGCCGCAGCGCGACGAGCAGCTCGGCGTCAGTCCGGTAGCCGAGCCCGCCGCCGCTGAGCACCCCCGTCTCGTTCAGGGCCCCGCCCCCGACGTGGACGACGACCGGGGTCCGCACCGCGAAGGCTTCGAGGACCACGTAACCGAACGTCTCCGGAAACAGCGACGGCACAACCACTGCCCGCGCCCTCTGGAAGAGCCGGGCGAGCGCCCGGCTGCCGAGCAGGCCCTCGAACCGGACGTTGGGCAGGTCGCGGGCCAGAGTACGCAGGGCCTGCTCGTACGGACCCGTCCCGGCGATCCGCAGATCGACCCCAGGCAAGTACCGCATCATCGGGATCAGGCGCTGGAATCCCTTCATGCGGACCAGCCGCCCCGCGGCAGCGAGGTAAGGGCGCTCGGTCGGCTCGGGCTCCTCGTCCTCAATCCCCTCGGACCAGTCGTCGGGGAGGAAATAGGGAAGATGGATCATCCGCGCGGCTTTGATCCCTCGGCCGCGGTGCTCCCCCAGGGTGTGCTGGCTAGGGAAGACCAGGGCATCGAGCTGGCCCAGCCCTCGGCCGATCGCATCGGTAGAGCGCCAGATCTGCGGCGGCCGGCGGCCGGCCAGGCTGCAACGGAGGCAAGTCGGCTTGTCGCATGCCTTGCGGTCGTACTTCCAGAGCAGATGCATCGGGCAGATCAGCCAGTGCTCATGCGCGGTCATGATCCGCACGGCCCGGCGGCCCATCTCCAGCACGCCCGGCCCACCGACCAGCGAGATGTTATGGAAGTGGACGACGTCCGTATCGGCCGCGTCGAGCGCGGAACGCAGCGCCTCGGCCTTGAAGTAGGGCCGTCCAGTTACCTGGGTGGCCAGAGGGGAGAGGATACCGAATCGGCTTTCGAGCCGGTGGACGTATAGGCCCGGCGGCGGCGTGTACGGCCGCAGGGGATGCCGGCCGCGCACCGCGTTGAAGGCGTCGGCGCAGTGGAAGACGTGGACCTCGTGGCCCCTCCGGCAGAGGGCCCGCGCCAGTCGATCCACGTACGCGGCATCGCCGCCGAAACTGTGCGCGCCGAAGAACGTGGTGACCATGCAGAATTTCAACGCCGACCTCCCTGTCCTGGCCGCGGGGCGTCCGGACCTCCCGTGGGGAGGCCGTCCGCCGGTCGTGCTTCGGATACGGCTAGTCTTTACCAGCTTCGCCCGCAATATGCCAGTTCGACTTGGGAGAGTAGGCAGTAGGCAGTCAAGAGAGGGAGACCTCTTTGCCTGGTCTTTTCTTCGTCTTCACAGCCTACTGCCTACTCCTTGCCGGCGGAAGCAGGATCGCGCGGAGCTGGGACGGGTGCAGACCCCCCAGCGCTGCCACGGTCAGCAGGTAAACCGCTGCCCCGCCCGCGACGGCCAGCGCGACGTGCCAGCGCTGGAGGAGCAGGCAAACGGGGACCATGGCCAGCGAGGCGGCCAGGGGACGGGTCAGGTGATGATGCCAGGCCGGCTGCCGCCCCTCGCGCGCCAGGCATCCATACCCCGCCACGACCAGCCCCAGCGCGATCAACAGGACCGCCACCGAGGCACCGGGAGGCCCGAACGCCCAGCAGAAGATCCCGATCAGCGGCCCCGACCCGAGGGCACCGGCCAACAAGAGCCGAACCCCGGCCGACTCGCGGTTCACCGCGATCAGCGTCGACTGATAAAGATAGGCCAGCGTGAGCAGTGGAGCGCGCCAGATCCCAAGAGCCAAGAGTAGGCTGGCCCCCGCGTATTCCTCGCCCGGCAGGAGGAACCGCACGAGTGGGACCGACAGCACCGCCCCGCCCACCGCTGCCGGGATCAGGCCGATCGTCAGGGCCTGGATCAGGGCGTTGAGCGACGCCCGGCCCGCGACCGGCGTCTGCCGCCACGACCGGGCCAGCATCGGGAACGTGACCTGCTGGAAGATCAGGCCGAAGGTCAGCAAGGCCGCGATCATCCGATGCGTCGCGCCGTAGCGGCCGACGTCGGCCCAGGGGCTCATCAGGCCGACCACCATCAGGTCGGCCGAGCCGATCACCGTCTGCGCGACCTGGATCAGGCAGACCGAGCGGCCCCGCCTCAGGAAGACCCACAGGAACCGGAGGCCCAGGACCGGTCGGGGCAGGCCGTACTGCCGCGAGTAGCAGAGCCAGACCAGCCCGATCCCGCACGCCTCCCCGAGCGCCAGCCAGGCCGGCACCCAGACGATCCGCGAGGGATCGCTGACCCAGAACCAAACCCCGGCCGCGTAGATCATCGTCCGGAGGCAGAGCGAGAGCGCCACCAGCGCCATCCGCTCGGTCCCCCGGTAGACGAAATCGAGTCCCAGGGCCGTCGTCAGGAGGAGCAGCCCGTAAAGGGATAAAATCGCCCGGTCGGCCGCGGTGGAGAGTGTCAGGGCCCCGATCAGGGCGAGGCTCGTGTAGAGCCCGAGCGCCAGGAGCCCCTTGACTGCCAGCACATGATCGACCAGCGGCCGGATCAGACGGGGATGCCGGGCCAGCTCCCGTACCACGATCCCTTCAAATGCATCGCGGACGATCAGGACCAGCCAGAAGACGACGTTGAAGGCGAACTCGATCCGGCCGTAGCCCGCCGCCCCCAGGCTCTTGGCCAGCATCAGGGTGACGGCGATCGAGATGATCCGGCAGACGACCTCGGCCAAGCTGAGCGCGGCGAAGTTCGAGGCGATGCGCCGAGGGGCGACGCAGCCCCAAAGGGGGGCGGAACGGCTCGCGGGGGCTGGCGTGGAACGGCGGCGAACCTGTGTCGGCGAAAGTGGCGTGGTGGCCATGCGCGGTCGCACTTCCCTGTGATTCGGTGTGATTCGGGAGGCGGTCATCCACCGCGTCCGATCAACCCACCCTCCTCACCGTGTCGGGACGCCCCTCCTTCTTCGGAAGGAACGCCAGGGTCCACGGGGCTGTGCTCCTTCAGCAAGGGCGTGTCAGTCTGGACCCGGCCAATTGGGCTCACGCGCGATCCACGACGCTCCCCCTCGCGCCCGAAAAGGCCGGGCCGAGCCAGGTATTCCATCGCGGCCGCATCGTAGTCCCGGTGATCGATCCCTGTCAATCCGAAGGTTCGGCTTCTCCAGGCTGGTCTCTTAAATCCAAGGCGCCGGAGCAGCCTCACTTTGCCCGCTTTAACTCGTAAACCACGCGGACCGTGACGCTCAGTTCCTGCTCGCCCGGCGCGACGGGCATTGGGGCGGGCGCCGCCATCGCGCGCATGCCGAAGGCCATCGGCGGGAACCGGGGAACGGTCTCGTCCTCGCTCACGATCTTGAGCGGCGGACCGAGGACGACGTCGGCCTCGCCCGCGAGCAGTTCCGCTTTCCGCCGGGCATCGGCCACGGCGCGGCGGCGAGCCTCATCGAGCACCTTCTCGGGCTCGTTGACCCGGAAGCTGATGCCGTGGACCTGGTTGGCCCCGGCCTCCACCAGGGCATCGAGCAAGACGCCGAGCTTCTCGATCTGGCGTGCCGTGACGTGGACCGTGTTCTCGACGCGGCAGCCGACGATCTTCGGGATGAAGTCGCGCTGCGGCTGACCGGGAGGACGCGGCTCGGGCTGCGAATACTGCGGCTGGATCTGGATCCGCGTCGTCTGGATGTCCTTTGCGGCCACCCCGCGCTCCTTGAGGGTGGCGTGCAAGGCGTTAGTTGCCTTGTTGTTGTCTTCGAGGGCTGCTTTCGCGGTCGTCGCTTCCGAGACCACCCCCACCTGGATCTCGACCACGTCCGGGACCGCCGCGATCTTCCCCGTCCCGCTCACCGAGATCGACGGCCGGTCGTCCGCCCGCACGACCACTCCGACAGCCAGCAACGCCACGAACGACAGTATCGGAAATCCCTGCCATGACATGATGGACCTCCTCAATCAACGTGGTTACCGCATCTCGCGCCGATGGCGGAGGCGATCGAGCGTGACGGCCGCGACGATGATGGCGCCGATAATGATGTCCTGGCTGGCGTTGGGGATGCCGGCGTGGACGCAGCCGTTGTTTAGGACCGACATGATCAGGCATCCGATCAGAGTGCCGAGCACCGTCCCCTCACCGCCGTTGAGGCTGCCGCCGCCGATGACGACGGCCGCGATCACCTGAAGCTCCAGTCCGTCGGCCGTGATCGGGTCGCCCATTGCGTCGAGGTAGACGAACTGCATGACCCCCGCCAGCCCCGTCGCCAGGCCCGCCAGCGTGTACACCGCGATCTTGACCGCCGGCACGTTGATCCCGCAGACCCGCGCCGTCGCTTCATTCGACCCGATCGCGTAGATGTAACGCCCCAACAGGCTAAACCGCAGCGCCAGGGCCAGCAGCACGCTCAGGCCGAGCAAGATCCACACTCCGGGCGCTACCAGCAGCCAGCGCGGCTCCGGCTCGGTCGCCAGGATCGGGCTGAACCACCACGTCTTCGCTTCGGCGGGGACGTAGACCGCCGTGCTCTCCGAGAGCCACTGGGCCAGTCCCCGGAAAATTTTGAGGCTCCCCAGTGTGATGATGAACGGCACGACCCCAAGTCCCGTGATCAGCCCGCCGTTCAACAGTCCGCAGAGCCCGCCCAGCACGATCCCGCCACACATCGCCAGCGGCAGCGGCACGTTCAGGTCGCGTACCGCTAGGGCGATCCCGACCGTTACTAGCGCCACCGCCGAGCCGACCGAGAGGTCGATCCCCCCGGCGATCATGATCACCGTAATCCCCAGCGCGGCCGTGCCGACGATCACCGTCTGCACCGCGATCGTCCGCCAGTTGTACGTGGTCAGGAACGACCCTGCATCCCGCGTCAGGGCCGCGAACAACCCGGTGATGAGCAGCAGGCCCAGGAACGGCCCGAACACCGTCGAGACCCAGCTGAGCGTCCCCCGCAGCGCCATCGGGCCCCTCTGTGAGCCCACCTCGTCAACACCCACGCTCAAATTCGCGCCCCCCCGAAAGAGCCTTCGAAAAACCGTCCCGCTGCCCCGCCGGAAATGTCTCCTGAGCATCGCCGACGGCCCGACGGAATACAAGCGACGTGAACCGCTCCTCTGCCCGCACGGCGCCGCCCTCACCACCCGCACCATGTGCGTCATTGCGTACGGCCTCCGGCCGTTCTGAGTGGCACCCACCGAGGTGGACGGCTTTCCTCTGGCCGTCCGCCACCCGAACGGTCCCGAACTCAGGTCGTCGATCCCCCCGTCGCCACCTCCATCACGGCCGGCTCGGTCCATTCGGCGATCGGCCGAGCCTCGCTCAGGACTCCTCGGGTCATCACGGCCAGCCGGTCGCAGATGCCGAACAGCTCGGGCAAATACGAGCTGACCATCACGATCACTTTGCCCTGCGCGGCCAGCTCGCCAATCAGGCGGTAGATCTCGGCCTTCGAGCCGACATCGATCCCCCGCGTCGGCTCGTCCAGGAGCAAAACGTCGGCCTCCTGGTGGAGCAGTCGGGCGAGTGCGACCTTCTGCTGGTTCCCGCCGGACAGGTGGCCGATCAGCTGCCCGGGGCCGACCGCCTTGACGCGCAGGCTCGCCATCCAGCATGTCGCCGCGGCCCGCCTTCGTCTCAAGTTCAGCCAGCCGAGTCTGGCATAGCCCTTGAGCGCGGAGTAAGTGAGGTTGTCCTCGATCGAACGGCCGAGCGCCAGTCCTTCCCCCTTGCGATCCTCGCTCAGGAACCCCAATCCTTGCGTGATCCGGAGTCGGGGGGTCGCGTGCCTGCCGAGGACTCCCTTGACCCGGACCTCGCCCGACCGGACGGCGTCGAGCCCGAAGATCGCGCGGAGCAGCTCGGTCCGGCCCGCCCCGACCAGGCCCGCGATCCCCAGGATCTCGCCGCGCTGGACCGTCAGGTCGGCGCGCTTCAGCAGCGTGTCCCGCGCCAGGCCGGTCAATTCGAGCACCGGCGGGCCCGGCTCGTGCGGCACGTGTGGGAACAGCTCCGTCAGGTCGCGCCCGACCATCTGCGCGATGATCGCCGCCAGGTCCGTCTCCTCCATCGCCCCCGAGGCGACCGTCCGCCCGTCGCGCAGGACTGTATATCGCTGCGCCACGCGACGGACCTCTTCAAGGAAATGGCTGATGTAGACGATCGCTAACCCCCGCGCCCGCAGCCGGTCGATGACCTCGAACAACTTCTCGGAGTCACGCTCGGTCAGCGAGCTGGTCGGCTCGTCGAAGACGATCACCCGTGCGTTCGAGACCAGCGCCCGCGCCACCTCGACCACTTGCTGCGCCCCGACGCTCAGCGTCCCCGCGACCGCGTCGAGGCGGATATCCGGATGATCGAGCAGTCTCAGCGCCTCCGAGACGATCCGGCGATGCTCCCCCCGACGCACCGCCCCGACGACGACCCGCTCCTGCCCGAGCATCACGTTGGCCTCGACCGTGAGGTGCGGCGCGATCGTCAGCTCCTGATAAATCATGGCGACGCCCTTGTTCCGGGCATCGCGCGGCCCTCGGGGCGCGTAAGGGGCGCCAGCCAGGACCATCGATCCTTCGTCGGGGCGGTGGACCCCGCTCAGGATCTTCATCAGCGTGCTCTTGCCCGCGCCGTTCTCGCCGATCAGGGCGTGGATCTCACCCTCCGCGAGCGCGAGCGAGACGCGATCGAGCGCCCGGCTCGCCCCGAACGTCTTGCCGACCCCGCGCATCTCCAGCAGAATTTCGCTGCTCATGGCCGGCTCGCCGCCAGCATCCCGGCCCCCTCCAGCGCCCGGAGCATGCCCAGGGTGCTCGACTCGTTCGGGCAGAAGACCCCGTCCACCTGCCCGCGATAGCGCGTCACCAGGCTCTGCGCCTTCTGCTGCGCCAGGTCCGAGGTCGCGCCGGCATATTCGGTCTTCGACAGGTAGGTGATCTTCGGGAACTCCTTCTCGATCGTGTCCAGGAAGCCCTGTTCCCGCTTCTCGGTGCTGGCCGAGCCGACCGCGTACCGAAGCAGGATGATCCTCCCTTCACCCTTCAACAGTTCCCCCAACCGTTTCGCTGCGAGGACCCCACCATTGTAATTGTCCGTCGCCACGTAGCTGGCGATCTTGTCCGACTCCAGGTCCGAGTCGATCACCACGACCGAAATCCCCTTGGCGACCGCCTCCTCGACTGGATTGACCAGCGCCTTCGCGTCCAGGGGCGCGAGCACGATCCCATCCACCCCGGCGGCCACCGCGTTCTGGACGAGCTGGATTTGCAACGTCCGGTCGTCCTCCTTCTGCGGCCCCTGCCAGATCAGCTCGACGTTGCCCAACTCCTTGGCCGCCTTCTCCGTCCCGGCGTGGATCGTCATCCAGAACTCATGCGTGGTTCCCTTTGGGATGACCATCACTCGCCACTTCTTCGCCTTGGCCCCTGAAAGGCTTCCCTCCGTCCGGTTCGCGGCCTTCGGCGGGTTCAGCAGCGCAGCGATCTCGGGCTGGTCTATGTTCTCGCGCGCGATAAGCGTCTCCCCCGTCGCGATCTTCGACTCGATCTTCTCCTTTTCGAGGTGAGCGACCAGCGTCCGCGCTCCAAGTTCGCCCATCCGGTAGGGGTTCTGGACCACCAGGCCCTGCAGCTTCCCTTCCTTGAGCGCGTTGACGAGCGGCGCGTTGGCATCGAACCCGACAAACACGAGCGGCTTGCTCGTCGGAGCCGCCGTGCCCGGCTTCACCCCCTCGGCCGAGCCCCCGCAACCCCCGCCGAGGATCCCAGACCGAGCGCCAAGAGACCGCACGAGTTGCGCAGAGGCATGTTGAACTCTCTCCAGGGAGGCGATCGACTGAAAGAATGGGTGGCCCAATCGTAAAGGCGCATGGATGGCACAGTCAAGGCAGTCGATCGCTCCAGCCTCGCCAATGCCGCGCCGCGCGACTATAGCAAGTCAGGAAACTAATGCCCGCGGCAGCGGAAGTTCCGAAGTATGAAAGAAACTCCGCAGCAATTCC
>JBKOZB010000115.1:0-3801 GCA_046744225.1 Planctomycetota bacterium
GAACTTCAGGGCCTGGAGGTAGCCCCGGTTGGCCAGGTCCGCCCCGGTCAGCCCGGCAGGGAACCCCATGTAGTTCTCGATCCGCGAGCTGGTCCCGGCCTGGCCGCCCGGCCCGAACCGGTCGAGCACAAGGGTGGCCAGCCCCTCGGAGGCGCCGTAGACGGCCGCCGCCAGGCCGGCCGGCCCAGCCCCGACGATCACCAGGTCGAACGGCTCGGTGCGGATCGGGCGCTTCAGGCCCAGGCACTCGGCCAGCCGGGTGACCGTGGGACGCGGCGAGCGCGTGCCCCGGTTGCAGGACACGAACGGGAGTTCATCCGGGGTGACCCCGAGCGCCTCCATGGCCGCCTGGCCGGCCGGCTCGTCGGCGTCGACCCAGGTGTGCGGCACCTTGTTCTTGTCGAAGAACTCGCGGATCTCCGTCAGGTCCGGGTCACCGAGGTGCCCGAAGACGCGCACGCCGACGAATCCCGACCGCTCCAGCATGATCCGGCGCGTCTGGAACGCCTCGAGCAGCTTGTCGCTGAGGTCGGGGATCTCCTGGACGACCCGGCGCAGCTCGGCCTGGCTGACGCAGTAGGCCCGGGTCTCGCCCCGGGCGTAGGCCGAGATGACGGCGGGGCGGTCGGTGAGCAGCGAGACGTCGCCCGTGAACTCGCGCGGGCCGTGGACGACGACCGTCTTCGGGACGTCGGCCGATTCATCCACGATGGCGATCTCGCCCGACTCGACCACGTAGAACGGCAGACCGCGTTGCCCGGCCTGGAAGATGAGCTCGCCGTCCTTGAACGAGCAGATTCTGGCCATTCCGGCCAGACCTTCCACTTCGGACTCGCTCAGCTTCGGGAACGCGAGGTGATGAACGTAATCGAGCGTCGCCATCGCCTTGGCCTCCTGGGGCCTATCGGATCACCCAGCCGTCGCGGCGTGGGTCGAGTCTGCGATCCTCCCCGTATGGTGGGTCGGCCGTCAACCCGTCTCGGGCGGTGGGCTGACCGGGCCGCGTCCACCACGCAGCGTCACGGCCCGCACCTGCAGGGGGCCGGCGTCCCGGTCAAAAGCGGGGAGAGCCAGGCGTGGGATCGACAGGGCCGCGTGCGGCCCGTATCTCGTGGGCCTCGATCGTGCCAGACTGCCGCCGCCCGTCTGGCAGGAGGTGCAGCAACAGGAGCGTGGCGAGTTGGCTGACGAAGATCACCCGGTGCACCCCCTCAGGCTGATACGCCAGGAATACCTCGTCCAGCACCTGGAACGCGGACCACAGGCCCAGGTTGACGCCGCAGGCTGCTGTGGCCGCCTTCTCCTGCACGAGCGGCCGGCCGCGATAGGACGCGACAGCCCACCAGAACAGCGTCGCCCCCAGGGCTTCCCACGCAATGGCCCCCGCGAACAAGGTCACCTGCAGCCCGCGCGGCACGCCGAGGGGGTCCATCACCCGGTTGATCCAATGCCAGTTCCCGGAGACGAACTTGAACGAATCCGGAAGGGCGCCGATGGCCCGCAGCGCGTCGAAGACATTCGTCGTCGCGACGGCACTCAGCCACGCCGCCCAGAAGAGCAGGGTGGTTCGTTTGATGACGGACAAGGTGATCCACTCCAGCATACGGCTCCCTTGGCGCTAGGCCGTCCCGGGCATCGGGGGCCTTGCTTCGTGACGGCGTCAGGAGGCTCCGCGCCCGTCAGCTCGAAGATGGGCTGACCGGTTTCCTTCAGTTACCGGAGGAAGTCGGTGGTGTTGCGTTCAAGCCGTACATTCCGAAACTCCATGCATGCCATGCGGCCAGTCTGAAGCGACCCGTCGCCCGGGGACTCGAGGCCATGCGACGGTGGACCCGGCCGGATCGGCTCAGTAGAGGAACGGCAGCAGCCGCCAGGTGCGCCGACGATAGGCGGCGTACCGCGCGCCGAACTCCGACTCGAGCAGGGCCTCCTCGGCGTTCATGCGCGCGACCAGCGGCGGGAGCAGCAGCAGCGCGACCAGGACGCCGATCGCGCTGCGGAAGACCAGGGCCCAACCGAAGAGGCCCAGCAGCAGGCCGAGGTAGCTGGGATGGCGGATCACGCGATAGAGGCCGCCGGTCACGAGCTCGTGGCCTTCCTGGATCGCCACCAGGCCGCTGAACCGACGCCCCAGTACGAACACGGCCCCCACCCGGAGGACGTTCCCGGCGACGAAGAGCGCCAGCCCGAGGTAGCGCACCGCGTCGCCGTCGATCGTCCCGATGTCGCGGCGGTCGGTGTACGCCGGCAGCCACGCCAGGACGAAGCCGAGGGCCAGGAAGGGGAGCAAGATCCATCGATTCCTGGTGTCCTCGCGCCGGCCACTCGAGATGTTGCCGCTCGTAAACATCGCCGCGACCGAGATGACCACGATCGCGACGACGGCGCCGGCTCGCGCGGGGTGCGCCAGGAACGCAGGCCAGCCGCCCCAGCCCCAGACCGCGAGCCCGATGTAGAGCGCCGAGGACGCCGCCGTGATAAGCATCATGCCCCACTCCGGCAAGGGCTTCATGATTCCGGACCTCCGTAGCCCGGTGGATCGCCGCCCGAACTCGGGACGCATCAAGAGACGCTTCGCTCGCTTTCCCCCTCGATTATTGTGCCTGGTCACACGACTCGCTCGTGCGGTCGTCGAGCTCGGTCCTCGTCTCGGAGTGGGCGTCGGTGTCGGGCCGGTGCCGTGAGATCTCCGGTGCCAGAAATTACCCGGCGCGGCTTCCGCCCGATTCGGCCCCGGCGATCGGCCCGTCCAGGAACGAGCCCAGCGCCTCCAGGAAGAGTTCCGGTCGCTCGATCTGGGGGAGGTGGCCGCAGTCCGGGATGACGGAGGCGGCCCCGCCGGAGCCGGCCGACCGCGTCCCGGGCCTGGGCGAGGAGGACGACCCGGTCGCGCTCGCCCCAGACGATCAGCGTCGGCATCGCCAGCTCCGGGAGCCGATCCCGCAGGACATCCCGCTGACCGGACCTGTCGACCACCGCCCGCAGGACCTCGAGGGAATTCCACAGGAAGTCGGGGCGTCGGCTGAGCCGGTCCTGATCGGCGATCCATCCGGCGGGCACGCGACGGCGGTGGGCGAAGAGGGCCCGGGGCCGCCACCAGAGCCGGAGGGCTCGGCCGGGCCGTGTCCCGGCCCCCAGGCCGTCGCCCACTCGCCGAGGCCGGAGAGGGCCATCCGTTTCATGCCGGGGTTGACCTCCCGACCGAGCCCGGCGGCGCCGACCAGCACCAGGGCCGGCACGCGGCCCGGATCGGCCAGGGCGAAGCGGAGGGCGGCGAGGCCCCCCAGCGAGTTGCCGACGACGACGGCGCTCGGGACGTGCAGCGCATCGAGGAACCCGGCCACGAACTCGGCGAAGCAGGCCGGGGAATAGGCAGCGCGGGGTCGGTCGCTCTCGCCGAAGCCCGGAAAGTCCGGGGCGATCGCGCGGAAGCGGCGTGCCAGGGCCGGGAGTACCCACTGCCAATCGCGGGCGCTGTCGCCGAGGCCGTGGAGCAGGACCAGGTGCGGGCCGTCGCCCGCCGTGAGGTAATGGACTCGTGACCCGTTGAGATCCACCTCGCGGTCCCCGATCTCCGGGGCGGACTCATCCACCCGATCAGACCCAGGAGAGGTCATGCCCCGCAGCCCCCGGCGCCCACGAGATCCTGAGCCCCCATATCGCCTCCCATGGTGATCACGTCTCTCGTCCCTGCGCGATCAACAGGGCGGCAAGCGCGGCACTCGCACCGGCCTGGTGCCCGGTTCATGCAAGAAACGGCGATCCTTCGCTCCTGTCCGTCGGGCCCTCACGGGATCGGCC
>JBKOZB010000215.1:0-5908 GCA_046744225.1 Planctomycetota bacterium
CGCGTTCCTCGACAACCTGGCCACCATCGCCCACGTCCAGGGCAAGCACGCCGAGGCCGAGGCGTTCTACAAGCGGGCGCTGGCGGTTCGTGAGAAGGCCCCGGGCGCGAAGGAAACGGACCTCGCTCCGACCCTTCACAATCTCGGCACGCTCTACCTCGATCAGGGGAAATACACCGAGGCCGAGCCCCTCTTCAAGCGGGTGCTCGCCATCCGAGAGAAGTCGCTAGGCCCGGAGCATCCCGACGTAGCGACGAGCCTTGAGGCCCTCGGGTCGCTGTACGCCAAGCAGGGCAAGCACGCCGAGGCCGAAACGTATCTCAAGCGGGCACTCGCCATCTACGAGAAAACGCTGGGGCCGGACCACCCCCACGTGGCGCGGTGCTGTTCCAAGATGGGAAAGGTCTGCTGCGATCAGGGCAGGAACGATGAGGCGGACTCGTGCTGCAACCGAGCCGTGACCATTTACGAGAAGGCCGGCGGCGACCCCGTCGGTCTGGCCAAGGCTCTGGACGACTACGCCTCCGTGCTCCGCAAGACGAACCGGGCCGCCGAAGCGGAAAAGCTCGAGGCCCGTGCCCGGGCGCTCCGGGAGGGCGACGGTCACGCCCACACGCCGAAGTGAGCGATCAGGACGCCGGCCGCGGGGCATCTCACGAGACGCCCCGCGGCCTGACTCTATTCAACTCTAACGCATATCCAAACTATTAATTATCTTCATATTGAAATTCATTCAACAGTACTGAGTCCAGGCCATGATCGAGGCCATCATCGAGTGGTCGATCCGCAACCGGTTCCTGGTCATCCTGGCCTCCCTGGCGCTCGGCGTGGCGGGGTTCCGCGCGTTGATGACGATGCCGGTCGATGCGATCCCCGACCTGTCGGAGAACCAGGTCATCGTCTTCACCGACTGGATGGGCCGCAGCCCGCAGGAGATCGAGGACCAGATCACCTATCCGCTCTCGGTGAACCTGCAAGGGTTGGCCGGCGTGAAGGTCGTCCGGTCGTCGAGTGAGTTCAACTTCTCGATGATCACGATCATCTTCAACGACGAGACCGACTATTACTTCGCCCGCGAGCGCGTGCTGGAGAAGCTCTCGATCGCCTCGACGTTCCTGCCGACGGGCGTCACCCCGTACCTCGCCCCCGATGCCACCGCGCTCGGGCAAATCTTCTGGTACACCGTCGAGGGGGACGGCAAGGACCTGGGCGAGCTGCGCTCGATCCAGGACTGGTATGTCCGCTACCAGCTCAACAGCGTGCCCGGCGTGGCCGAGGTCGCTTCGGTCGCTGGCGCTCCGCGCGAGTACCAGATCGACCTCGACCCGAACAAGCTCCGCTCCTATGGCCTCAGCCTGGGCGAGGTCTACTCGGCCGTCGCGCGGTCGAACTCGGCCGTCGGCGGGCGCGTCATCCACCAGGGGAACGCCGAGTACCTGATCCGCTCCGTCGGCTGGATCGAGAGCCTGCGCGACATCGAGAATACCGTGGTCACCCAGCGCAACGGGACGCCGATCTACGTCAAGCAACTGGGTGCCGTCCAGGTGGGGCAGGGCTTCCGCCGCAGTGTCCTGGAGAAGGATGGCAAGGAGGCCGTCGGCGGGGTCGTCCTGATG
The DNA here is from genome assembly GCA_046744225.1 of Planctomycetota bacterium. GTDB lineage: Bacteria > Planctomycetota > Planctomycetia > Isosphaerales > Isosphaeraceae > JBKOZB01. The sequence goes on from JBKOZB010000215.1 coordinate 1,617, forward strand.
CGCTACGGCGAGAACCCGCTCGAAGTCACGCGCCGGATCAAGGAGAAGATCACCACGCTCCAGGCGGGCCTCCAAGACCAGGGGGTGCGGATCGTCCCGTTCTATGATCGCACCCCGCTGATCCACAAAGCGCTGGAGACCGTCAGCGGCACGGTCAAGGAAGAGCTGATCGTCTGCTCGGTGGCGATCCTGCTGGTGATGGGCCACCTGGGCAACGCCTTCGTCGTCACGATCACGCTGCCGATGGCGATCCTGTTCAGCTTCCTGATGATGCGCCTCTTCGGGATCTCGTCGAACATCATGAGCTTGGCAGGGATCTCGATCAGCGTCGGCATCCTGATCGACCAGGCGGTCGTGATGGGCGAGAACGCCGCGCACCACCTGACGCGCCACTTCGGCCAGCGCCGGATCGGCGGCGATACCACCGAGATCGTGATCGCCGCCTGCCGCACCGTCGGACGGCCGATCTTCTTCTCCGTGCTGATCACGATCCTGTCGTTCCTCCCGGTCTTCGCGCTGACGGGCCGCGAGGGGAAGCTGTTCCACCCGCTGGCTTATACGAAAACGTTCGCCCTCGTCGGCGTGGCGCTCCTCTCGATCACGCTCGTCCCGGCCTTGATCCCGATCTTCCTCAAGGGGCGGATCAAGTCGGAGGACGAGAACTGGCTGGTGCGGACGATGATCGCGATCTTCAAGCCGATGCTCGCCTGGCTGATGGACCGCACGACCCTGGTCTGCTGGCTGTTCGTCGTGATCGTCGGGCTGGGCTACGTGGCCTCGACGAAGCTGGGGCGCGAGTTCATGCCCGACCTGGACGAGGGGTCGATCATGGACATGCCGACGACTGTGCCGCGCGCCAGCGTGACGCAATCGGGCGACGACCTGCGGGTGCGCGACGCGGTGCTGCGCGGGTTCCCCGAGGTCTGGCAGGTCGTCGGCAAGGCGGGGCGGGCTGAGACGCCGACCGACCCTTCCCCTCTGGACATGATCGAGACCGTCGTCAACCTCCGCGACCGCGCGGTCTGGCCCAAGCGCAAGCTCCGGTTCGACGACGCCCTGGCGCACACCCGCGACGTGCTGGGCGCGCTGGAGGCGAAGGGCGTGCTCCGCCGGCTCGACGCGCACGAGCGCGAGGGGCTGGTCAACGAGGCGGCGATGACGGTCACGACCAAGGTCGATGAGGCGCTCCGCGCGCTGGCGGTGCTCCGGTTGGCCGAGTTCCGCCCCGAGCTGGGCCGCACCCTCGTCGGCGAGGCGATCGACGCCTTGCTCGGCCGGGTCGAGCCCTCGGTCATCGCCCGCAAGCCGGGCGCGGCCGAACGAGGATCACTCATCGACGCCTTAGCCAAGGTCTACGGCGACCGGCTCGCTCTGGAGCCGCTCCCCGACGACGCGGCCGAGCTGGTCCGCGACGCCGCGCGGCGGCTCGTCGCGCTGGGCGTCCTCCGCGACCGGCCGAGCCTGCTCGACCCGCCCCCGAAGCCGCTCGAACGCGCGGCCGAGGTCGCCGAGGACATTCTCGGCATGCCGAAGCGGACCCTCTTCGGACGGATCGCCGAGCACCTCGCCGCCGAGCACCTTCGCCGGCTCGAAGCGCGGACGAAGCAGCTCAACTGGGAGCTGTTCGACCGCGCCGTCGGCGCCGCGACCTGGATGGCGCTCGACGAGTTGACCAAGCTCGGCAAGGAACGCAAGCTGACCTCGCGCGACGCGACCCCCGATGAACTCCAACCGCTCCGCGCCGGGCTCGAAAAGCCGTTCGCCGACGCGCTCCTGCTCTGGAAGAAGACGAAGAGCGACCTGGTTGAGGAGATGAGCACGGCCTTGCAGATGCCCGGCTGGGGGAACAGCTTCACGCAGCCAATCGCCAACCGGATCGAGATGCTCTCGACGGGCGTCCGGCTGCCGGTGGCCGTGAAGGTCTTCGGCTCGAACCTCGACGAGATCCAGCGCGTCAGCCAGGCGATCGCCGCCGAGCTACGCGGTATCCGAGGGGCGGCCGACGTCTTCCCCGACCAGATCACCGGCAAAGGCTATATCGAAATCCACATCGACCGCGAGAGGGCCGCGCGGTACGGGATCGGCGTCGGCGACATCCAGGACGTGATCGAGGTCGCGATGGGGGGCAAGCCGCTGACGATGACCGTCGAAGGGCGCGAGCGCTACCCAGTCCGCGTCCGCTACGCCCGCGCTTACCGTGACGACCTCCAGGCGCTCAAGCGCATCCTGGTCGCCGCGCGCGGCATGGGCGCCGAGGCGGGCATGGGGGGCGGGTCGGGCGGCATGGCCGGCATGGGTACGCCCGCGCCCGAAGGGGGCGCGCCCGCCCCGGGCAAGCCAGTCCAAATCCCCCTGGCCGAGCTGGCCGACGTGCGCGTGGTCGAGGGGCCGTCGATGATCAAGAGCGAGAACGGCCTCTTGCGCGCTTATATCCAACTAAATGTCCGGGGGCGGGACGAGGTCGGGTTCGTCGAGGAGGCCCGGCGCGTCGTGGCCGAGAAGGTCAAGCTCCCGCCCGGCATGTACCTCGAATGGTCGGGGACGTTCGAGCACCAGGTCCGCGCCCAGAAGACCCTGCGCCTCGTCTTCCCCGCCGTCATCGCCACGATCGTGCTGATCCTCTACCTGACGCACAAGAGCTGGACCGACGCCTTCCTGATGATGACGAGCGTGCTGGGCGCCCTGGCCGGCGGGGCGATCTTCCAGTGGCTCTTCGGCTTCCGGTTCAGCGTGGCGGTGCAGGTCGGCTACATCGCGTGTTTCGGCATGGCGGTCGAGACGGGCATCGTGATGCTCGTGTACCTCCGCGAGGCGATCGAGGAGCGCGGGGGCCTGAAGGGGATCGGCTCGATCGCCGAGCTCCGCCAGGCGATCCTGGAAGGGGCCGTGCACCGCCTGCGGCCCAAGCTGCTGACCGAGGGCGCGGCGATCATCTCGATCGCGCCGATGCTCTGGGCCACGGGCGTCGGCGCCGAGGTGATCCGGCCGATGGCCGCCCCAGTGCTCGGCGGCCTGCTGATCGCCGACGAGGTCATCGACGTCTTTCTCCCCGTGCTCTACTTCGCCGTGCAGAAACGGCACTGGCGGAAATTGCACCGCGCGATCCCCTCGGACGGGCCAGACCCGGCGGCCAGGCCCCAGCGGTCCCTCCTGGCCGACAGCCACTGAGACGATCACCACCCGGGCACCTCGTCCGTCCAGACCGTGAAGCGCTCCAGCGTGTTCTTCCCGAACGAGGTCGTCAAGGCCACGTCCACCGCGTCGCGTCCCCGCGCCATCAGCACGCGGCCGATCCGGGGGACGTTATGCCGGGCATCGAACGTATACCAGCGACCGCCGAGGTAGACCTCGAACCAGCCGCTGAAATCCATCGGGTGCGGCTGGGGCGGGACGCCGATATCGCCGAGATAGCCCGTCGCGTACCGCGCCGGGATGCAGAGGCAACGGCAGAAAGTCAGGGCCAGATGCGTGAAGTCACGGCAGACACCGGTGCGCTCCACGAAGACGTCGTAGGCCGTCTTGGTCGGACGGGCGGACTGGTAGTCGAACCGGACATTGGCATACACCCAGTCGCAGACGGCCTGGACCCGCGCCCAGCCCTCCGGTGCCCCGCCGAAGAGGCTCCATGCGATCTCCGAAAGCCTGTCCACCTCGCAGTACCGGCTGCCGAGCAGGTAGACCAAAGTCTCGGTGGGCAACTCCTGGGCGGTGTGCTGCCTCGCCCACGGGGCAACCAGATCCGGCTGCCCTGAATCCTCGACGATCATGTCATCCCAGAGGCGGAGACGTCCCGCCGGCGCGAAGATCCGCCGACATCGGTTGCCATAGCCGTCACTGAACTCCTCGAATGGAACGTACGGCTCGACCCGCATCCCGCTGTGTCGGCGCACCGATCCCTCGCGATCGGGGTGGAGCGCGAGCATCAGCAGGAGCAGCGAAGGCGTCTCCACATTAAAGATAAACTCGTAACCGCATTTAATGAACATTTTGAGAATTACCTACCCAGGAGCTTCCCGAAACAACCATTCGCCTTCTCGGCATCCGCATCCAGTCGAAAGGGGTACCTCCCGAGCGGACCTTGCCAGGTAGTCAACACCCCTCGAGCACCGCAACGGAGACGCCCCATGTCACACACTGAGCTCTTCTGGCCGAATTGGCAAGCACGGCTCCGTCCCTTCGTCTGGGCCGGCCTCCACCTCGCCCTGGACCGGCCCGCCGATCGGAAGGCGTTGGCTAGTAGATCATGGCGGACGGGTCCATTCGCCGGAGATGACGACGGCCCCCATCCGAGG
>JBKOZB010000081.1:0-2858 GCA_046744225.1 Planctomycetota bacterium
AGCCTCGGGCGCGACCCGAACAATCACCAAGATTTTGGTCTTCGGTCGGGTCGTTGATCTTAATCGACCGCCGCCCCGCCTCGCCAGCCGATTGACCGCCCGCCCCGGCCGCGGCACAATCGGGCGGCTGGCCGGATGTCACCATACCTGTAATACTGGGAGTTAGCGAACCCGAATCGTTACGAGCCTGGGAGGGTCCGGTGCGACCGTCGCACTGAACATCCATCGACAGGCATGCCAGGGGGCTCCAAGCTGGCTCAACGCAGCCAGACCGCTTGGAGGCAACACCTTGGCCAAGCTCTCAAAGGAGCAGATCGTGACGATCGAGGTTTTGCACCAGCGAGGCCAGTCGCAGAGCCACACGGCACGAATCCTCGGCGTCTCCGAGGGGGCGGTCCGGTATCATCTTCGGCGCGTCCGCGTGGGAGCGACCGATGGCCGCCGGAAGCCCTCACGGATCGAGCAGCTCGGCCTGGCCGAGGCCGTCGCCCACTGGTGGCAGGCCCAGGCCGAAACCCTGGGCCAGGAGCGGACGCCCAGCGTCCAGCTCCTCCACGAGTTCCTCCGCGCCGAGCACGGCTTCGACGGCTCCTACAAGGCGGTCCGCAAGTTCGTCCGGGCCCGCTACGGCCGGCCGCGGGTCCGTCCCTTCCGCCGGGTCGAGACCCCGCCGGGGGCCCAGACCCAGAGCGACTGGGGCGAGTTCCGCCGGGTCGATCTCGGCGACCCCGACGGGCCGACGACGGTCTACGCCTTCGTCATGGTCCTCAGCCACAGCCGCAAGGAAGCCGTCATCTGGAGTCGCTCGACCGACCAGCTCGCCTGGCACCACGTCCACAACGAGGCGTACCGCCGGCTCGGCGGCGTGGCGGCGGTCAACCGCATCGACAACCTCAAGACCGGCATCGCCCAGGGCTGCGGCGCCTGGGGACAGATCAACGAGCAATACCGCGTCTACGCCCGGACGCTCGGCTTCCACGTCGATGCCTGCGAGGTCCGCCGCCCCGAGCAGAAAGGGAAAACGGAGCGGCGTGTCGGCGACTGGAAGCGCCTGGAGATCCAGGGCCGGAGTTTCGACGGCCTCGGCGGGCTCCAGTCCTGGACGGACGAGGCCCTGGCGACCGCCGCGGCCCGGCGGACCTGCCCGGCGACAGGGCTGTCGGTGGCGGCGAGCTGGGAGGCGGAGAAGCCCTTCCTGCGGCCCTTGCCGGCGCTGTTGCCCGAGCCGTTCGACCTGGTCAAGACGGCGCCGGTGCACAAGGATTGCTCGGTTCATTTCGAGGGACGTACGTATATCGTCCCCTTCCTCTATGTGGGCCGCGCGGTGGAGGTCCGCGGCTGCTCGGGATGCGTGCAGGTCCTCGATCCGCAGACCGCCGCGGTGCTGGTGTCCTACCCGCGTCACACGCCCGAACGGATCTTGATCGACCCGAGCTGCTACGAGGGGCGCGGGACCAGGGACGTGGCCCCACTCAAGCCGCTGGGGAGGATGTCTCGGAAGCTCCAGGAGATCGCGACGCTGCCGGTGGAGCGGCGGCCGGTGGACCTCTACGCCGCGCTGGCGGAGGTGGCCCGATGAAGGAGCCGATGCGGGCCGCCGAGGCGCTGCCGTCGAAGCCGTCAACGGCCGACCTCTCGACGCTGCGGGCTCAACTGTCGCGGCTGGGCCTGGACTTCGCGGCCGAGTCGCTGCCGGGCTTGTTGACCCGGGCGGTGAAGGAGGACCTGGGACCGACGACGTTCCTGGAGCCATTGCTCCGGGGCGAGCTGGAACGGCGGGAGGAGCGCCGGGTCCGGACCTCATTGCAACACTCCGGCCTGCCCAGCGGTCAGACGCTGGCGAACTTCGACTTCGCGTTCCAGCCGGCGGTGGAGCGGTCGAAGCTGGAGGCGTTGGCGACCTGCGCCTGGCTGCGGGAGAAGCAGGGGCTCTTGATCCTGGGCCCTCCGGGTGTCGGGAAAATACATTTAGCTGTGTCACTCGGAGTCAAGGCGGTGGAGTGCGGCTTCTCTGTGGCGTTCTTCCGGCTGGAAGAACTCCTGCACGCGATGCGCAAGGACGCGGAAGTGCCGCCGACGCGCCTGAACGTCGAAAAGGCGATCAAGGACTGGCCGGAGATGCTGGCCGGGGACGAGGTGATCACGGCGGCGATCCTGGACCGGTTGCTGCACTCCTGCCACGTGCTGAACATCCGGGGCCGGAGCTATCGGCTGAGGGACCTGGAGGAGAACCTGAAGGGTCGATCGTAGCGCCCGGCGATCGTGGCGAGCCCCGGGGTGCCCGCCCCGTGGGCGGACGACGAGGTATGGCGGCCGTGGAGGAGCCGACGACCGCGGCGGGAAAGAGGTAGGTAAGGGGTTTGAGTCGGTTGGGTCCGAGGGGCCTCGGTCCTGGGGGAAACCGAGGTCCGCGAGGGAGGGGGATCGTAACGATTGGGGTTCAGACCAGTGCAACCCTGTTGGCCTTGGGGAAGCCATCAGGTGCGGTAGTCGGACGCAGGGAGCCCGAGAATAACCCAGAATCAGGGCCGGCCCCGGAGGAAACCGCCCGATCATCAGAGGCCCAGATTCGTAACAGTTCGGGTTCAGTAACTTCGTAAGGATTCGGGTCCATTGACAGGACCGGCGGCCGGGACGCCGAAGTCCTCCGCCGCCAGTTCGGGGTCAGCTCTCACAAGGCCCATGGCTCGCGGCTCCTGAAGCGACGGGAAGGGACACCGCAAATGCCCCAGGTCCGAGCCACGCCGCGGGATGAGGACGAGATCGCGCGGGGGCGGGCCGAGGTCTGGCCCGACTTGCAAAGCGGGCCGAACGCGCGCGACGGCGACTGATCTGCGGCGCTGAGTCGGGCGTCTCCC
>JBKOZB010000296.1:0-13258 GCA_046744225.1 Planctomycetota bacterium
GTCGTCGCCCGCGACGACCGAGAACGAGAAGGGGCGCGTCACCGTCTCGATCCGGCCGCGGAAGAGGCCCCCCTCGACCGAGCGGAGCGCCTCGGTGACGACCTCGCCATCATCGAAGCGATACGTCACCCGGGCCAGGGCAGGGACGCGCTCGCCCTGGCCCACGGCCACGGCCAGGGTGAACGGCTCGCCCCGCGCCACCTTGCGCGGGGTCTCCTTGTCGATCAGGGTCAGATGTGTTTGCTGAGGCCAGCGGTCCGGACCGAACGGGACGAACAGCCGTCGTAGCGCGATCGTACTCAGCCCGGGCGCGGCCGCCAAGAAGAGGCCTCCCAATGCGACTGAGGCCAGGGCCATCCCCACCGCCCGCAGGGCCGGGCGCGAGTCGATCACCTGGCGGAAATCGATCGACTGCGTCTCTTCCAGCGTCTGCCGGACCGTCGCCTCACGCAGCGCGGGCGAGCCGAATCGATCGTCGTCGTGCGCGAGACGGAGGAACTGGACCGTGCTCGCGAGCCGGTCGTTCAGACCCGGCCAGCGCTCCTCGATCCGCAAGGCGATGTCGAGGTCCTGGAACCGGACGACGAGGGGCGTCAGCACGTACCGGAAGAGGAGCCAGCTGCTGAGACCGGCCAAGCCGACCAGCGCGGCGAGGCGAACGACCGCGTCGAGGTGGATCAGCCAGTCGGCCAGTCCGAGCACGATGACCGTGGGGATGAGGAGCCCGACCACCCAGCTCAGGCCGTAAAGGGCCAGGAGGCGGCGGACCTGGGAGCGAAGCGTGGCGATCCGCGATTCCAAACGACCGGGCTTCACGTCGGCCTCCCTGGCGTCTACCAGATAGCCTGGAAATGGACACAATTATACCAACTGCTTGCGTTTCCTCAAAACCCATTCCGCCGTCACCACCAGCAAGAAGAAGACGAGCACCGGCCAGGTATTCCAGAGAGGAATCGGTGGATCGGTGTCGAGAGGGACTTTCTGCGGCTTGGGGAGGTCGGCGAGCAGGGTGGCCGCCGTCTCCGGGGTGTAGAACTTGCCGCCCGAGGTGGTCGCCGCGCGGCTCAGCTCGGGCTCGTTCATCTGGATCCGCTCCAGCTCGCCTGCCGGCGGCTCGACGCGGAACGTCGCCGTCGGGATCGCCCCTTCGAGCACCGGAGGGGGCAGCAGCCGGATCTCATACTCCCCTTCCGGCGCCTGGGGCAACGCCCCCTCGAAGAGGTTGAGCGTGCCCGGCGCCAGCTTGAGCGTCAGCTTGCGGGGCCCCTGCCCTTTGCGCTCGACCTGCACGGCGACCTCACCGGACGTCGGGGCCAGGCCGGGGTTCGGGAACCGGACGCGGACCTGGATCGGCTGGTTGCGCTGGTAGCGGCGGCGGTCAGTCTGGACCTCGGCCTGTCTCTGGCCGACCAGCTTCGACCGCGCCAGAAACCGGATCGTCTGGATCCAGAACCGGCCGAAGTAGCGGTCGCCGACGCGGAACCGCCAGCGCCAGGTGTCATCGACGGCGTTGAACATCGACTTCCCCGCGCCGACGAACTGGTAGACGAAGATCGGCAGCTTGCCATCCGAGCCGGTCAGGGTCGGGTGCTGGGCCAGGACCAGGGCGGCTGGCTTCTTGCGCGGGGCTTCGAGGAACCAGTAAAGCTCGGGGAGGTCCCGCCAGACCTGGGCGCTGCTGGCCTCGTCGTCGCCGAGCCGGAAGATCGGGCTGGAGCGTCCCTCGGCGGTCAGCTCGGGGCGGAACGAGGTGATCGCGTGGCCGACGGCGGTCGGGTTGCGGGCCTCGGCCAGCTCGATGGGAAGGAGGACTTCCAGCGGCGTCCCCTTGTAACTGAGCGGGTCGAAGCTCTCGCCCGCGATGAACAGGATGCCCCCGCCCTTCTCCGTGACGAAATCGGAGAGGTTCTGCATCTGCGAGGCGCTCAGGAAGCCGGCGTCGGCGTCCCCGATCAGCACCACGTCGTAGGCGAACAGCTCGTCCTTGGCGGCAGGGAACGTGGGCAGGGCGGAGCGGTCTTGCTCGCTGTATTCGGGGTCGGAGGAGAGGAGGACGACGCTCAGGTCGATCGTCTCCTCGCGCTCCAGGTAGTTCTTCAGGTAACGGTACTCGTAGCGCGGCTCGGTATCGACGTAGAGGACCTTGAGCTTCTCGCGGCGGACGTTGATCGTGCGCTCGATCCGGTTGTTCTCGGTTTGCAGCTCGCGGGGCATCGGATCGACTTCGAGGATGTAGGTGATCTCGCCCGTCTCCTTGGGTCGATGGCCGATCTCGATCCGACGGGGCTGGCCATCGGGGGGCGCGGCGACGTGGATCGTCTCCAGGTCGCGCGTCGCCTTCGGGTCGTCCGAGCCGGAGACGCGCTCTCTCAGGCGGACCGTGACATCCTGGCCGGCAAACCCGCGCGCCAGGAGCTTGGCCTGGAACCGGACCAGGTCATCGACGAAGACGACATCATCGACGAGCAGCTCGGTCAATTCGAGGTCGCGGGCGGGCTCGGGGTCGCCCAGGCCGATCGTGTAGAGGGGAACCCCCTTCCGCGCGGCGAATTCGGCCGCCTTCGACAGGCTCTCGCCGTCGGTTGTCTGGCCGTCGCTGAGCAGGACGATCGCTGAAGGCGGGGTGCCGCGCAGTTCAGTCAAGACCTGGCGCACCCCCTCGCCAAGCTGGCTCTGCCCTCCCCTCGCCTCGACCTTGCGGAGCCGCTCCAGCGCGGGCGCGACGTCCTCGGGCCGGTCCACCTCGGCCAGCATCCGCACCGACGACGAGACCAGATCCAACCGGAGCTTGTTCTGCTTTTGCAGTTCGCGGAGGATCTTGGCCTGATCCTGGACCAGCAGCCCCTCCCCGATCGCCAGCCGGCTCGGCTCATCCCGACCGGCCTGCTTGGCCAGGTTGGTCACGAGCGCCTTGGTCTTGGGGTTGGCGTAGGAATCGACGATCTGCTGGCTGGCCGAGTCGTCGACCATGACCACGAAGTAAGGCAGACCCGTGCGATCGACTGACAGGACCGCCTCGGAGAGCATGAAGACCGCGAGCACGACCAGGGTGATCCGGAGCGCGGCCAGGCCCATCTTGTAGGCGAGCGGGACCGTCCCCTCGCGGCGGTAGAGCCAGATTATCAGCCCGGCGCAGCCGAGCACGACGAGGAGCGTGACCGCCTGCGGCCAGGGCTGCTCGAAGCGGATTTGCGGGACGATCGCCTCGCCGGCACGCGCCGGCTCCACACCCAGTCGGACGGCCAAACGGCAGAGCAGCCAATCCATCACGTGCGACGACCCTCACGCTTTCTGGGGGGCATGATGTCCGAAAAACCAGGCCAGGACCGACTCGACGACGAGGAGGATGAGCACACAGTAGAGCAAGGGTCGGTGCAGCTCACCGCGCCGGCTCACCGACTTCGCATTGCCCGTCAGTTCTTTCCAGTTGGTCAGGTAGGCGAAGGTCCAGCCGGGGACCGCCTCGGCCAGGCCGGCGCGGTCGAGCTTGGCCGGGTCGCTCTCGGCGGGATTCGGGTTTGCGGCGAAGGTCGCCTCGAACGCCAGGGGCGGGCCGACTTTCACCTGGTACGGTCCGGAGAGGTCGGTCTTCTCGAAGTGGAGCAGACTGACGCCGCCGGCCGACTGGAGCTTCGTCGGGAGCGTCTTGCCGTCGGGGATGACCACTGAGGCCGGCGCCGAGGCTCCCGAGGTGGGAAGCGCCTGGTCGAGTGGCTGGCCCACCCGGACGTTCCGCTCGGCCAGGCGACCCGCGGCCGCCTCGAAGACGACCTTCTCCATGACCGGCGGATAGCTCGGGTGGAGGGGCCAGGTGGTCCAGCCCGAGTCGGCCGAGGTCGCGACCTGGATCACGGTCCCGCGATATCGAGGCGCCTCGACCACGGCGGGATCGCCGTTGTCGAACGCCAGCGCCACCTTCGCCAGCGACCCGTTCGGGATCATCAGCTTGTGGAACTGCCAGGTCTTCGAGCCGGTCAGCCCCGCCATCACGGCGTCCGACTCGCCCGCGAACTCGGCGACGATCAGGTGCTTGAAGCCGAGCGGGTTGAACCCGAACGCTGACTCCTTCTTCGAGGCGTCTCCGACGCTCGGGCCGACCGACGCGGGCAGCAGCCCCTTGCCGTTGGCGAAGAGAAGCCGGTTGTAGTTCTCAGGCACGACCTGATCGCCGCCGAAGACGATCACGCCGCCCCCTTGCTTCAGGTAGTCGTCGAGTGCGGCGACCTCGGCCTCGGTGAACTGGGCGATGTTGCAGAGGACGACCGCGTCGTACGGGGCCAGCTCGCGGCGCGACAACTGCGACTCGGCGACGACCTCGGTCCGGATCACCGAGGGGGAGCCGGCCGAGGTGGACGCCGGGCTCAGGGCCTGCGCCAGGTAGTCCGTCTCGGCCTGAAACGGCGCCGACTTGAAGTCACCGTCTACCAGCAGCACGTTCAACGACTCGCGCACCGGCACGGCCAGCCAGCGGCGGTTGTCGAGCTTGAGCGGGTCGTCGTCGATCTGCACCTCGATCAGGTGGTCGCCCGGCGTGGTGAAGGTCTGGTAGAACGTGACGGACACTTCCTCGCCGACGGGTAACTCCACCGGCTGCTCGGGCCCGAGCTGGCCGTCAACCACGAGGCGGGCGCGGACCCCCTCGCTTTTGTTCGGCCCGAAGTTGCGGACCGTGGCGGTGATGAGCGTCGAGGTCCCCACGGTGACGATCGGCGCATCGAGCTTCAGGTCGGTGACCGCGCGGTTCTCGCCGCCGGCCTTGCCCAGGTCGATGACGACCGAGCGCGGCTGCCGCGCCTCGAGTTTTTTCAGGGCACGCTTCAAGCCCTCGTCCTCCCCCTCGCCGGGGCGCCGCCAGCTCGCCGCCTGGAGGTCGGTCAGGAAGACGACCTCTTTCTGTGTGATGGGCGAGACCTCGAGCACGCGGTCGATCGCGTCGAAGCTGGCGGCCAGGTCGGTCCCGCCGTGCGGGAGCGCGATCTCCTCGATCTCCTTGAGCACCTCGGCGTGGTTGGGCGACGGGTCGCCGATCACGACGCGCGGCGGATCGGCCATCAGGACCACGCTGATCGCGTCGCCCCGGCGCGCATCCTTGACCAGTTGCGCGGCGAGGGTCTTGGCCTGCTCGAACCGGGTGACGTCGCCCGGGGCGTAGGCCATGCTCAGCGAGCCGTCGAGCACGAGCACGCGATGAGTGCGTCGGCCCGCCATGACCGGCAGCGCCCCCAGGCTCTCCAGAAACGGCCTGGCCATCGCGGTGACGACCAGGATAATCAGGAGCGTGCGGACCGCGAGCAGAATCCACTGCTCGATCCGGATTCGCCTCGAGTTCTTGCGGATCGCGGCGAGCAGGAACCGCATCGCGGCCCAGCGCATCTCGCGGTACTTCCGCTTGTTGAGGAGGTGGAGGATGATAGGGATCGAGGCCGCCCCTAGTCCCCAGATCAGCGTCGGATTCGCGAGGCCCAGGGCCAGCACGATCGAGAGTTGCAACGTCGTCTCCTCTTCCTGAGCACGGCCTGTCTTCGCCCTCTCCACTTGTCGTCATGCCGTATAAGCAATCTCTTCCTCGGGGGTCGCGGGGATGATCATCAGGATTTGCCGACGCTCCTCGGCGGTCAGCCCATGGTCGAGAATGTCCCAGATCATATGAATCCGATCGATGGTTTCCATTCCTTCGAAACGGTTCGAGGTGATCGTCCCGTAGATGCCGTCGTTCTCATCCAACCGTACCTTGTCGGGTGGAGGAAAAGCCTTGGTCAGGAGGGCTTGGATCTTTTCAATAAGTTCCATTGGTAGACTCCTTTGCTGATGACCTGTTGAGATGCATTGAGAAGTGACAGGGCCTTCGCCTTGAGGCAGTCGCCCTTCACCCCTCGGTCCAGTTTCCTCTGTTTCAAATGCACCCGCATGCGGGCTTCCGAGGCATAACGGTAATCGTTGGCCCAGAGGCGGCAGACGTCGACCATGGCGGCTTGGAGCCCACGGAAGTGGGCCTGTGCTTGTTCTTCGGACAACCCTTTCGCCTTGAGGAGTTCGGGGTCGATCTTCAGCATTCCGCTGGCCCGGAAAAGGCGTTCCAGGTCGTGTTTTTCATCGAAGGTCGTCTCTTTCCGCATTTTGAACGCGCGGAGCATGCATTCGACGGCAACGCCCGCGACGTACATGGCCAAGGCGTAGCTATTCCCCTCCTGATAGAGGGTCCATGCCTGCCTCAACCGTTCCAGACTGGCCCCAAAATAGTGGTCGGGTTTGTCTATTTTCATTTTAGACCGATCACCGCACCCGCGTCGCCCGCGAGGCCAGGTAGCTCGACAGGGGGCCGTCGAGCGGCCGGTCGGTCCGCAGGGGGACGTAGTCGATGTCGATCATCTGGCACCCCTTCTTCATCTCGCTGAGAAAGGCGCCGATCTCGGCCTGGTAAGCACGCCGCAGGGCGTGCGGCTCGGTCAGGACCTCGGGCCACCCTTCCAGGCCCTTGAAGAGGGTCGTCTCGCGGAAGGGGAACTCGAGCTCGGCCGGGTCGAGGATGTGGAAGACGATGACCTCGTGGCGTCGGTGCCTCAGGTGCTTCAGGCCGGCGATGACCCTCGGCACCTCGTCGAACAGGTCGGAGAAGACCGCGACGACGCCCTGTTTCTTGAACCGCTCGGCCAGGTAGTGGAAGACCGCCCCGAGGTCCGACTTGTCGCGCGCCGGCGAGACGTCCATGACGTGCAGCAGCTCTTTCAGGTGCGAGGGCTGCCCCGACGGCTTCAAGTAGCGCCGGACCATGTCGTCGAAGATCGCCAGGCCGACCGAGTCCTGCTGTTGCAGGACCATGTATGCCAGGGCCGCCGCGACGAACTGCGCGTACTGGAGCTTCGTGACGTTCGGGCCCGAGGCGTAGGACATCGACTCGCTCGTGTCGAGCAGCAGGTACAGGAGGAGGTTCGTCTCCTCCTCGTACTGCTTCAGGTAGAGCTTGTCGGTCTTCGACCAGACCTTCCAGTCGACGTGTCGGATATCGTCGCCTGGGACGTACTCGCGGTGCTCCGCGAACTCAACCGAGAAGCCGTGGTAGGGGCTCGGGTGCATGCCCGCGACGTAGCCCTCGACCACCAGGCGCGCCTGGAGGTCGAGTCCTTCGAGGCTAGCCAATGTTTGCGGATTTAAATATTTTTGGTAGTTTTCCACTTTGCTCGGCCTCGTGCTCATCGACCGGAGTCACCTTGATGAGTCGCTTGACGATGTCGTCGGACTTAAGGCCCTCGGCCTCGGCGTTGAAGTTGGTGATGATCCGGTGTCGCAGCACGGGGCCGGCGACCGTGCGGATGTCGTCGGTCGAGACGTAGTAGCGGCCGAAGAGCACGGCCCGCGCCTTGGCGGCGAGGACGAGGTACTGGCTGGCGCGGGGGCCGGCGCCCCAGCTCACGTAATCGCGGATGAAGTCGGGCACCTCCCCCTTCTCGCGCCGGGTCTGGCGGGTGAGGCGCACGGCGTATTTCATCACGTGGTCGGCGACGGGGACCTTACGGACGATCTCCTGGAGCTCGAGGATGTCGGCCCCGGAGAGGACCTTCGAGACGTTCGGGCGGCCCGTCGAGGTGGTCAGCCGGACGATGTCGAGCTCTTCCTCCTCCTCGGGGTAGTCCACCAGGATGTTGAACATGAACCGGTCGAGCTGCGCCTCGGGGAGCGGGTACGTCCCTTCCTGCTCGATCGGATTCTGCGTCGCCAGGACGAAGAAGGGGTCGGGCAGGCGGTGCCGCTCACCGCCGACGGTGACCTGACGCTCCTGCATCGCCTCGAGCAGCGCGGCCTGGGTCTTGGGCGGGGTGCGGTTCACCTCATCGGCGAGCACGATGTTGGCGAAGACCGGCCCGCGGAGGAATTTGAACTGCCGAACGCCCGTCGCCTTGTCCTCCTGGATCACCTCGGTCCCCGTGATGTCCGAGGGCATCAGGTCGGGGGTGAACTGGATCCGGTTGTAGGAGAGGTTCAGGGCGTCGGCCAGGGTATGGATCATCAGCGTCTTGGCCAGGCCGGGGACGCCGATCAGCAGGCAATGGCCCCGCGCGAAGATCGCGGTGAGCAGCTCTTCGAGGACCAAGTGCTGGCCCACGATGACCTTGCTCATTTCACCCTTGAGCTTGGCGAACGCCTCCGTGAGGCGCTCGACGGCGGCGAGGTCGTCGTTCTGGAGGGGTACCGAAGGTGTGTCGTCGCTCACGCGGAGACCTTTCTTGGTCAGAGTTGGCGTCGGAGCCGGTGACCCGATCCCCGGGTCGAGGGCCCGGGGCCGGGAATGTCATGGGAACAGTCGGGTCAATGGTGTGTTTCGCCTCGTTTCGTCTCCCTCCGCTCGCCCAGGGACCAGACCCCGCCCTGCGCGGCGACCAAGGCACCCCGGGGGGCGAGCCGGACGGTCACCCCGGTGTCGGCGACCGGGAAGAGCAGGCGCTGGACGAGCTCTCCCGTGTCACGACGGCGGAAGACCAGGGGAAGGACCTCGATCTCTCCCTCGACGTGGCCCGGCTTCAGTGCGGGGAAGGCCATCACGCAATGCTCGGTCAGGGCGATCGACCAGCCCGCCTCGGGGCCCGTCAGGTGCTGGCTCCAGGCTGGCGAGCCGTCCGCCAGCAAGACGGCGTTGAGCGATGAGCCACTCGCCCAGTAGAACCGCTCGCCGTCGAGCGCCATCGCTTCGGGCCGCTCGCTCAGGTCCTCGATCCCGAGTGGGTGCGACCAGTGCTTCTTGCCCGTCGTGGCATCGAGCCGGATCAGGTCGGTGCCGTCGTGGAGGACGAGCAAGCGCTCCGCGTCGCCCAGCAGGCGCGGCGGGCCGTTCTTGGGGAGCTCGCGACTCTCACGGAAGATCCACGACTCGACCCCGCGGCGGAGGTCGAACAGGACGACCGTCTGGCGGTCGGCTACCAAGACCACGTGGTCGTCGTCGATCGACAAGGGAGGACGCGCCCAGTCCTCCTCCCTCTGCTGGGGATACTCGGAGCGATGGCGACCGTTGGACGTTTCAAGCACCAGGATGGCGGTCGGCTTGCGGACCTGGAGCACGATCCGCTGGGGCCCGATCCAGAGGTTCGGGTTGATCGTCCCCGAGGAGGGGGCGTACGACCAGTCGGCCAGCCCCGTGTCGCCGTCGAACGCCAGAAGCTCGCGGCCGACAAACTTCAGCGATTCGTCGCGCTCGCCGCGCAGGCAGAAGACGCGGTTGCCGACGATCCGGAAGCCCTGGAAGCAACCCGGGGTCCCCTCGGCGTGGGCATTGCCCTGGGCATTCGCGTTCGCCGGCCCCGGCTCGGCCTTGGCGAACGGGTTGGCCCCGCGCCGGGCGGGATCGGACGTGCCGAGCTCGTACTGCCACTGGACGGCCCCCTTGTCGAGGCTCAGGGCGACCAGCCGGGTCTCGGTCGCCGCGATGAGCTTATCGGCCAGGTAGCCGACCCAGACGGGCGTCCCGCCGAGGTCGACGGTCCAGGGAGGCGTGTCGGTCGCTGGATCGACCGGCCGGATCGAGGTCCCCTGGACGAGGAAGATCCGACTCGCCTCGGCGGAGGGGGGGACCCCCTCGGCGCCGAGGGGATGGATGATTCCTTCGAGCGGCCGGCCCCAGCGGCGGACGAGCGGCACGGGCACACTCGGCTCCGAGCGGTCGCCCATCATGCGGTCGAAGGGCTCGTGGGCGAGGCGCTCGGTGACGAGGTCCGCCACCCGCGCCTCGGTGCCGAACTCTTCGAGCCGGGCGTCGGCGAACCGCGAGAGCGCCTCGACGTAGGTGTCGCGTGCCGGGACCCAGAGCCGCTGCGCCTCGTAGGCGTGGGCCAGGCCCCAGAGGGCCCGGGCGCGGAGCGTGTCATTCGGGGCGCTGGCCAGGAGCCGCTTGTAGGCGTGCGCGGCGTCGCCCGGCAGTTGCCTGGCCTCGCTCAGTTGTCCGAGCGCCAGCAGGGCCTCGGGGACGACCTGGGCGACGGGATAACTCCGCCCGACTTCTTCGAGGAGGCGCGGGTCTTTCTCCGCGCGGCCCCGCTCCAGCAGCCCGCGCGCCTCGCGATCGAAATCGGCGTAGAGGGCTCGGCCGTGCTGGCGGAGGATCGCGGCCAGGCGGTCGGTGATCAGCAAGTCC
The DNA here is from genome assembly GCA_046744225.1 of Planctomycetota bacterium. Classification (GTDB taxonomy): domain Bacteria; phylum Planctomycetota; class Planctomycetia; order Isosphaerales; family Isosphaeraceae; genus JBKOZB01. The sequence goes on from JBKOZB010000296.1 coordinate 10,121, forward strand.
GCGCGGATCGTGCGGTGGCCGTCCGCGGCATCGACGTTCAGCGCCCGGAGTCGGTCGTCCTGGAGCAGGCGCTGGAGCGTCCCGACCGCGCGGCCGGGTTCGCCGCGATCGAGCTGGATCTCGGCCAGCACGAGCCGCGCCGCCAGGCGGTCGCGGTCGGACCGAGCCAGGGCCGAGGCCGCCTCGAACCGGCACGCCGCCTGATCCCAATCCTTGCCCGCCACCGCCTTCTTGCCGAGCTTCACCAGGAGGCGGTATTCCTGGTCGCGGGCGGCGTCGGCCATTGGAAGGCCATCGATCGTCTCGGACGGGCGCGCCTTGCGGAGGGCGCGCTCGAGGGACTCCAACGCCAGCTCGTCCTGGCCGGTCGCCTCGGCCGCCCGGGCCAGCCGGTAGTAGTTCGAGGCCTGCTCGGGGGCGTGGGCGATCTCGTCACGGTAGCGCTGGATCAGCCGGCTGTTCTGGCAGAAGACGACCAGCTTGTCGGGCTGGGCGATGATCAGGTAGCCATCGCCGACGGCGAGGTTGCCGCCGGTCGTCAGGAACATCTCCTGGAGCTTGATCGGCGGGTCGGTCCGCAGTCCGGTCGCCTGGTCGAGGATGTGGATCTCGGTCTTGGTCGGCCAGTAGATCCGGTCGCCGGCCAGGAGGCCCCGCCCGTATCCCTCGTAGCCTCGCCCGCTGTCGGGCCAGGTGTGGACCAGCTTGCCCGTCTTGACGTCGAAGAGCAGGACCCGATCACCGGTGGCGATCAGCCGCCCCTTGGCGACCCCCAGCAGGTGCGCCAGTTTCACCTCCTCGGGGAGCGGATCGGTCTTCCAGACGAGCCGTCCGCTCCCGGCATCGAAGGCGAAGATGGAGGTGGCATCGTCGGGGGCCGCGATCACCAGGCCGTCGTGGACGATGGCCGGGTTCAGGTCGCGCTCGTGCGCCTGCCCTTCGTTGCGCTCCAGACGGGGATAGGTGGCGACCCAGTGGATCGCGCCGGTCTCGGCGTCGAGCGAGACGACCGCGCCGAGGTTCGTCTGGTAGTAGACCGTCGGGCCGTCGAGGGTGAGCAGACGGTGGCCCAGCTCGGTCGGGTAGCTTCCCCCCATGCCCATGCCCATGCCGAACGCCATGTTATCGCCATCCGAGGACGCCGCACCGAGGTAGCGAATCCAGCGCGTGGCGCCGGTCTCGGCGTCGAGGCAGACGACGTAGGTCGAAGTCTGCTCGATTCGTTCGGTCATGGCGACGTAGACGGTTCGGGCGTCGGCGACGGGCGTCCCCTCGAACCCGGTGTTCCGGTTCGTCCCGTTGGGCCGCTTGGGCAAGACGATCTCCCCGGCCGTCCGCCTCCAGAGCGACTTGCCCTCGGCGCTGCGGTCGAGCGCGACGATCGCGCTCTGCGAGGCCCCCCCCATCCGCCCCACTCCGAGATTGGGCGTCCCGGTCGGGCCCATCCGGGCATAGATCCGATCGCCGAACGCGGTCAGGGTGAAGCGGGGGACGCTCGACGAGAATCGCATCGCCTGGGGCGTACTGGCATCCTGGTCTCCCTCGTGCTTCCAGACCTCTTTGATCATGGTGGAAGGGCTGGCGGGGCGGTCGTTCAGGTTGTACGCGACCACCTCGGTCTCGTCGCAAACGATGACCTGATCGCCCAGGACGATCGGATGATAGGCGAGGAGCCGCTCGGGGGGAACCGGACTCATCGGGAAACCACTCATCCGGCGGTGCATGCCGAAGCTGCGGGCGGCGGTGACGGGCGTCAGATCGACCTGCCACTGCAACGACCCGACATCGATCGAGCCGGGGACGACCTTCGTCCTCGTCGGCGCGCCGGCGAACGTCGGCCAGCGGCCATCGGGCTGCGCCGGGGGCGCGAGGTGGTCCGAGGCCAGTGCCTGCATCAGGCTCTGGAGATACGTCCCCTTCCGTCCCGCGAGCGTCCCGCGCGCGTTCGGATAGGCTTTTGCATAGGCTTCCAGCGCCGCGTTGTCGGGAGGGTCCTCCCCCAGCGCCACGCGACAGAGGAGCTTCTTGGCCGCGACCCGCGCCAGGTCCACGCCGGGATCGGGATGGATCAGCCCGGAGCGGTCGTCCGGCCGATCGGGGACCAACTGCCGGTACATCGACAGGGCCTCGCCGAACCGACCGTCCTGGAACGCGAGGTCCCCCAGCAGGTCGAGCGCATCGTCGCCCCAGGAGCTGCACAACGCCTGCTCGACCACGCGGCGGAGCAAGGCCCGGTCGCGCTGGGAGGCCCCCTGGCGAAACCAGCGCTCGGCCTGGGCGTCGGCCCGAGTCCGGTAGATCGCCCGCGCCTCCGGCGGCAGCGCGGCGAGCCGGCGCTGGCAGAATTGGCGAAGATCGACGTAAAGGACCGACTCGCCCGAAGGGTCACCCGCTGGGTCGTCCTTGGGCAGCTTGGCGACCTTGTCGCCGAACTGCTCGATGACCCGCTGATAGATCTCGACGGCCTCGGACCACTGCCCGTCGCGGGCGTGGCTCGCCGCGTTGCGCAGGAGCGCGTCGGCCGTGTCGCTGAAGTCCGGGTAGAATTTGGTCGCGGCTCGGTTCGGGCCCGGCGGCTGGGCGGTGCTCAGCGTCGCCGTCATCAACAAGGCGACGGGAGCCCCCCACCATGCGAATTGGACACTTCGCCTGATCCGACCAACCTGCCCCAACCGGAACTTCATCATGATCTGACCCTCCATGCACGATCGCCTTCATCGAGGGCCGGTCGAGCAGGGGATAACGGGCTCAACGTGAGCGCTCTCAGGTCGTCTACCGTCGTTCCACTCTCTTACTCTTAAAGCATCGGAATTACAGCAACTTACGTTCTCCCAATCCGAATTGGGTGGTATCAGTCCGGAAAAATTGTTCCTGACGGGTCCACAATGCTGAACCGAAATTCTTCATCTAGTGGAAACAATTTTGCCGCAAAAGTACAACCGAGAAATGCAAATCCAATACCAAGCTTGCTCACGTGGGGTCGCGGAAAGATCCAGGCTCGTTGACGAATTGCTCTTAAGTGTGCTCCTAATTTTGGCATCCGGCCTGACAAAAGGTGCTTCGACGTGTGAGGGCGCGGCGAGAACCGGAGATGGGGAAAGTCGAGCGGGCGAACACGTGTGTTTCCGATGAGAGGAG
>JBKOZB010000140.1:0-4878 GCA_046744225.1 Planctomycetota bacterium
AGGACGCCTTCGACGGCGCCGTTTGCTTGCGCCTGGCCTGTTCCCGGCGCATGGACGAGGTCCTGTGGTTCCTCGGGGAGTGCTGGAAGGACCTGGGCCGACCGGAGCAGGTCCAGTTCGACAACGCCCGCGAACTGGCCGGTTGGGGACCCGCGGCGCGGACCCTGTCGCGGGTGATCCGGCTCTGTCTCCGCTTCGGCGTCAGCCCGGTGTTCATTCCCAAAGGGGAGCCGCAGTTCAACGGCAGCGTGGAGAACTTCAACGGCTGGTTCCAGGAGCCGCTGTTGCAACGGCGCTTCCGGCGGCCGGGCGACCTGCGTCGGGAGCTGGCGCGGCTGCAGGAAGCGGTCAACACTCAGCATGTCCACCCGCGACTCGGGGGCTTGACGCCGACGCAGCACCGCCGCGGCCGGCGGCTGCAGAAGCTGCCGGCGCGGTTCGTGGTGCCGATGGGGCGGTTGCCGCTGGCCGCGGGGCGCGTGACCTTCATCCGGCGGGTGAGTGCGGCCGGGACGGTCACGGTGCTCAGCCAGACGTTTCGAGTGGGAAAGAAGCATCGGGGCCTCTACCTGCGTCTGGTCGTGAACACCGGGCGTGGGTCACTGACCGCGTACCTGAACGGGCGCGTCCTGAAGCGCTGGCCCTACAAGTTGTTGAACGTTTAACCGACACCGAAACCACGCGGCCGCTGGCGGTTCCCACAGACATTCAGCGCCGTGATGCGGTGGCGGAAGAAACACCATCCGGACTGAACGATGCGTTGCCGGTTCGCAGGAAGTGAGCGCTGAACGAACCGAAGCTCGCGCCGGACGAACCCGAGCTCCCGCCGCGCCGAACGGAGCCAGCTTCGTCCTCGGCCTTCGCTTGCCGGCCTGAAACTCTTGTCGCACCCGTCGGAGCTCGCAAACCCTCGCGCCGAACGAACCGAACGACCCGGAATCGCGCCGTCGTCGCCCGGAATCGGTGACGCAGAAGAGCCTCGATGGGGATAATAAGGGATGGAGGGCTGTGACGTTTGCGGGAACGCTGTCCTCGGTGGGCGAGATCGGCGGGAACTCGGCTTGGGCCATTTCTTTTTTTTCGCTCTCTTCTTGGTCCTGTCGGTCTTCTCTCCGCGGTCTCCGCGTTCTCTGCGACGAAATCCAGGATTCATCGATCATGGAAACCGAACGGATTGCGCAGGTGCTCGACGAGATGGGGACGCTCCTGGAGGTGCGGGGCGAGAACCCGTTTCGCTGTCGGGCGTATCACAACGCGGCGCAGGCGTTGCGGGGCTTGCCGGCGGACCTGTCGGAGATGATTGCCGACGGGAGCCTGGCCGAGGTGCCGGGGATCGGCGAGACGCTGTACTCGAAGACCGTGCAGTTGGCGACGACGGGTCGGCTCCCGGCCTACGAGGAGCTTCTGCGCTCCACGCCGCCCGGCCTGGTGGCGCTCTTGCGGGTGCCGGGCCTCGGTCCGAAGAAGATCAAGGCGCTGCACGACGCCCTCAAGATCAAGAGCCTGGCCGACCTCCGCGCGGCGGCCGAGTCGGGGACGATCGCCGGGCTGAGAGGGTTCGGGGCCAAGACCGAGGCGAAGATCCTCGAAGGGATCAACTTCGTCGAGTCGGCGGGCGACCGGATCTTGCAGAGTCACGCACGGCGACTGGTCGCGCCGATCTTCGAGGCGGTCCGGACGCATCCCAAGGTCCTTCGGGCCGAGATCTGCGGCAGCCTGCGCCGGCGGGCCGAGACGATTGGCGACCTCGACATCCTGTTCAGCGCGCGCGACCCCGCCCCAGTGCTCGACCACTTCGTCAAGCTTCCCGAGGTCGCGAAGGTCCTGGCGCAGGGTCCGACCAAGGCGAGCGTCCGCCTGGCCGACGGCGTCCAGTGCGACCTGCGGGGAGTCGAGGACGCACAGTTCCCCTTCGCGCTGCATTATTTCACCGGCTCGAAGGCGCACAACATCGCGATGCGGCGGCGGGCCCTGGCCTGGGGATACACCCTGAACGAGTACAGCCTGATCGGCCCCGACGGTCCAGTCGCCTGCCGGACCGAGGCCGACCTGTTCGCCGCCCTGGGTCTGGCCGAGATCCCTCCCGAGCTGCGCGAGGACGTCGGTGAAATCGAGGCGGCCGAGCGCGGGCCGCTGCCGCCGCTGGTCGACCTGAGCGACCTGACCGGCACGTTCCACTGCCACACCGACTGGAGCGACGGCAGCGCCACGCTCGAAGAGATGGCTGAGGCCGCACGATCGTTCGGGCTGTCGTATCTTGGAATTGCCGACCACTCGCGGTCGGCCGGGTATGCCGGTGGCCTGACGGTCGATCGGGTCCGCCAGCAATGGGAGGCGATCGATGGCTTGAACCGCCGTTTCGGCGGCAAGTTTCGGCTGTTCAAGGGGACCGAGTGCGACATCCTGTCCGACGGTTCGCTCGACTACCCCGACGAGCTGCTCGACGGGTTCGACTACGTGGTGGCGAGCGTGCACTCAAAATTTGGCATGCCGCGTGCCGAGATGACCGCGCGGATCGTCCGCGCGATCCGGAACCCGCGGGTGACGATGCTCGGACACCCGACGGGGCGTCTACTCCTGGCCCGCGACGGCTACGCGGTGGACCTCGATGCGGTGATCGAGGCGGCGGCCGAGGCGGGGATGATGATCGAGATCAACGCGAACCCGCACCGGCTCGACCTCGACGCCACCCACTGCCGTCGCGCCCGCGCCCGTGGCGTGACGATCGTCATCAACCCCGACGCACACGCGACCGGCGGTCTGGCCGACCTCGACTATGGCATCGGCGTCGCCCGCCGCGCGGGGCTCGGGCCGGACGACGTGTTCAACACGACCCCGGCCGAGGCGATCGCCCGGGCGCTCCAGGCGCGCCAACGCGCTCGCAAGCGCTAAGATTCACGACGCCTGTCGTGCGCTCGCCCTTGCGGGGGAAGCGGGTCGTCCTATAATTTTCTGGTAGAGGGATGGATGCTTGGCCCGACCGCGGAGGAGAGGACGGACGGGGAGAGCCGGAAGGACCTCGGCGCCGGCTGGGCTCGGCGCACCCCGGGCACTATCCGGGCCCGTCTCGTGCCGGATGGCGGGATGTCGGCTCGCCACGCCGTGGTTGGTTCTCGACTCATTGCTCGGAGTCTCATCGCTTTTATACAGGGATACGATCATGGCCCCTCCCAACCCGGTTGAGGCGAAGCGCAAGTACTTCAGCGTCGAGGAGGCGAACAAGACGTTGCCTCTGGTCAAGGTGATCGTCACCGATATCGTTTACCAGTTCCGCGTCGTCAACGAATTGAAGCAGCGGCTCACGGCCGTGAAGAGCGACCGGCGCCGGACGTCCACGAGCGACCCTTACTCGGAAGAACTGGCGCAGAGCGAGACCGAGTTGGAGGCCGAGGAGGAGAAGCTCGCCGCCTACATCGACGAGCTGACCAAGCTAGGCGTCGAGCTGAAGGGCCCTGATGGCCTCTGCGACTTCTACAGCATGATGGACGGCCGCGAGGTCTATCTCTGCTGGCGGCTCGGTGAGCCGCAGGTCATGCACTGGCACGAGCTGAGCGCCGGGGTCGCCGGCCGTCAGCCCCTGACTCCGCACATCGCTGCCCGCGTCGGCGCCGACCCGCGATCGCACTGAGCCGAGCCGAGTCGGCCCCGGCGGCGAAGTCGGAACCTTCACACCACGGCCCAGACTCCCCACGAGCGGATACCTCCGCGGGGAGTCTGGGCCGTGGTGCGTCACCGGGGCGGGTTGGACCGGGTCGCGGCGATCGGATAGACTGCAGCATGAGTTGGACACGCGCTCGGCTGGGAGCGCAGGGTCCGGACGCGGGCGGGACAGGGGAGGTCGGCGGGACGATGCAGCGCGTGGTCACGATCGATGGGCCGGCGGGGGCTGGCAAGAGCACGGTCGCCCGCCGGCTGGCCGAGCGGCTCGGCTGGCGGCTCCTCGACACCGGCGCAATGTACCGCGCCGTCACCCTGGCCGCGCTCCGCGCCGGGGTGGACCTCGAAAGCGATCCGGCGCTCGGTGACCTGGCCGCACGAGTCTCGGTCCGCCTGCCGCCCGGCCAAGTCCTGCTCGACGGCGAGGACATCACGACGGTCGTCCGCGGGGTCGAGATCACCCGCGCCTCGCGCCACCTGGCCGACAGCCCGAGCGTCCGCCGCCGGCTCGTCCAGTGGCAGCGCGCGTTCGCCGCCGAGAACGACGTGGTCGCCGAGGGGCGCGACCAGGGGACGGTCGTCTTCCCCGACGCCTTCCGCAAGTTCTACCTGACCGCGAGCCTCGAAGAGCGCGCCCGCCGCCGCCACGCCGAGTACGCCGCGCGGGGCGACTCGATCGCGCTGGAGACGGTCCTCCGCGACTTGAAGGAGCGCGACGAGCGCGACGCCACCCGCGCCATCGCCCCGATGAGGCCCGCCCCCGACGCCCGCCTCATCGACACCACCGGCCTGAGCCTCGACGAGGTCCTCGCGCGGATCGAGCGCGAGGTCCGCTCCGCGCAGAGCGAGGGCCAACCCGCGTGACCTCCTCTCCCACCAACGACGAGCCCCCGATCCGGACCGCCGACCGATCGTGGCCGGCGCGGGTCTGGTACCGGATGGTCCGGGCCGCCACCGGCACCTTGTTCTGCGCGACGGGGGGCCTCCGCGCGACCGGCCATCGCCACCTGACGTTCGACGGCGGAGCCCTGCTGGTCTCGAACCACCTGAGCTACCTCGATGTCTTCGTCCTGGGCATCCCACTCGGCTTCCCGCTCAACTACGTCGCCCGCTCGACCCTCTTTCTTCCGCTCCTCGGATCCCTGATCCGCTCCGTCGGCGGCTTCCCCATCCAGCGCGAGGGGATGGGGGCGTCGGGCCTGAAGGAGACCCTCCGCCGGA
>JBKOZB010000118.1:0-5785 GCA_046744225.1 Planctomycetota bacterium
GAGCTGGATGAGGGGCAACTCTCACGTCCAGTTCTGAGGGGGCGGGGAAGTAGCAATACTTCCCCGCTACCCGGCTCTCGGAAGGCCTGGATGCGCAACTGAAGCGGGAAGCGCTCAAAGCCTCAGGAACCCGCCTGACCACCGGGACTGAAGTCCCGAGGTTTGCGGCGGGTTGAACTCGATCAGGAACTGTTTGAACCAGCGGCCCGATTCGGGAGAATAGCCGGAACGCGGGGGCCGCTTCGATGTCGAGGCTCGCCGGGTCGAGTGTCGAGACCTTGGATGCGTGATTATGCGGATCTTGATCGTCGATGACGAGCTGAACATTCGGCGAACCCTGCGGGTGGCCCTGGAATCCATGGGGCATTCGGTGGTCGAGGCGGTCTCGGGGCCGGACGCCCTGCGCGACGTCGAACGGCAGCCCTTCGACATCGCCCTGATCGATCTCCGGCTCGGCCAGGCCTCGGGACTCGACCTGCTGGAGCCCCTGCTGGCCCAACTGCCCCGCCTGGCCATCATCATCATCACGGCCCACGCGTCGATCGACACGGCCGTCGAGGCGATGCGTCGGGGCGCGTTCGATTACCTGCCCAAGCCGTTCACCCCCACCCAGGTCCGCGCCGTCCTGGAACGGGTGGGGCGGGTCCGCGGGCTCCGCGCCCGGGTCGCCGACCTGGAGGAGCGGGTCCGCGCCGAGGTGCCCGAGGCCGACCTGGAGGGGCACGACCCCGAGGTCCGGCGCGTGCTCGACCTGGCCCGGCGGGTCGCCCCGACCGAGGCGGCCGTCCTGCTCCGGGGCGAGAATGGCACCGGCAAGGGCGTCCTCGCCCGCGCCCTGCACGCCTGGAGCCGACGAGCCGACGGGCCGTTCGTCACGGTGAGTTGCCCCAGCCTCAGCCCCGAGCTGCTCGAGAGCGACCTGTTCGGGCACGTCCGCGGCGCCTTCACCGGCGCCGTGCGCGATGCGGCCGGGAAAGTGACGGCGGCCGAGGGGGGTACGCTTTTCCTCGACGAGATCGGCGACCTGCCGCCGCCGCTCCAGCCCAAGCTGCTCCGCTTCCTCCAGGAGCTTAAGTACGAGCGCGTCGGCGAGACCAGGACCCGCTCGGCCGACGTCCGGCTGGTGGCGGCGACCAACCACGACCTGGAGGCGGCGGTCGTCTCGGGCGCCTTCCGCGAGGACCTACTCTACCGGCTCAATGTCGTCGAGCTGAAGCTGCCGCCCCTGCGCCAGCGTTCCGACATCCTCGACCTGGCCGAGCACCTCCTGGGCTTCTTCGCCCGGCAGACCGGCCGGCCCCTGACCGGCTTCACGCCCGAGGCGCGCGAGGCCCTGGCCCGGCACACCTGGCCGGGCAACCTCCGCGAGCTGCGCAACGCCATCGAGCGGGCGGCGATCCTGGCCGCCGGCCCCGAGGTCGGGCTGGCCGACCTCCCCGAGCGGATCGCCCAGGCGCGCACCGCCTCTGCCGGTCCCATCGAAATCGGCGGCCCGGTGCCGCTCGCTCAACTGGAGTTCGAGCACATCCGCCGCGTCCTGTCCGGCGCCCCCAACCTCGACGCCGCCGCGCGGACGCTCGGGATCGACCCGAGCACCCTCTACCGCAAGCGGAAGCAGTACGGGCTCTGATGAGTCTCGACCATGCAATCTGCACAACCCGTCGTGCATCCTGCACGATGAAACCCAAGCCCGCTGCGCAGGCCGTTCTCGACGTACAAGACGTAACCTGCTGGAATATACTAGTTTGTATCGGTCGGACTGATCGTGGCACATCCCTTGCCTTTTCCGCATCAGGAACCGGGGTCTCGGATGATCAAGACGTTGCGGATCAAACTGCTGATCGGGATCACTCCCTTGCTGGCGATCATGGTCGCCCTGGGGCTGTGGGCGATCGTGATGTTCTCGAAGCTGGGGAACAACATCGACATCATCCTCAGGGAGAACTACCGGAGCGTCCTGGCGGCCGAGGGGATGAAGGAGGCGCTGGAGCGGATGGACTCCTCGCTCCTGTTCGCCATTGGCGGGGAGGAGAACCAGGCGCGCGAGCAGTTCGCCGAGTACCGCCCGCAGTTCGATCATCACCTCAAGGTCGAGCAGGGGAACATCACCTTGCCCGGAGAACGGGAGATGGTCGAGCGGCTGATGGCGCTCCATAAGCAATATCTCGCGCTGACCGAGCGCTTCTTCAACCTGGCCCCCGCGCAGAAGGAGGAGCGGACCCGGCTCTACTTCACGCGGCTCTTGCCGACGTTCATGGACATCAAGCGTGAGGCCGACGCGGTGCTCGACCTGAACCAGAAGAACATGGAGGACGAGGATGCCCGGGCGCGGAACGCTGCCGCCGTGTCGATCCGCCTGATGATTGTCGCCTTGATGGTCGCGGCGGCGGTCGCCACCCTGATCGCCCTGATGCTCAGCCGGTCGATCCTGGAGCCGATCCGGGCCGTGACGCGCGGGGCCCGCGCCATGGCCCGGGGCGACCTCGACCAGGTCGTGCCGGTGGTCACGCACGACGAGCTGGGCGAGCTGGCCACCGCGTTCAACACGATGGCCCGCACGATCCGCGAGTTCCGTCAGGCTGGGACTGCCCGGCTCCTGCGGGCGCAGCAGACGGCGCAGGCGATGATCGACTCGTTCCCCGACCCGGTCGTCGTGCTCGATCCGACCGGCGCGGTCGAGCGTTCCAACCCGGCGGCCCGCCGCCTCCTCGGAGTGGTCCCGACCGATGGCGCGATCCCCTGGACCCCGCCGCCGCTCCTGAAGCCGGCGCTCGACGAGGTCCTCGGCGGCGGCCACGACGCGCTGCCGACCGGCCTGGAGCACGCCCTCTGCTTCCGCGACGACGGCCACGAGCGGTTCTTCCTCCCCCGCGTCCTGGCGATCCGCGCCGACGACGTGCTGCTCGGCGCCGCCGTCGTGCTGACCGATGTCACCAAGTTCCGCCTGGTCGATCAGCTCAAGAGCGACATGGTCTCGACCGTCAGCCACGAGCTGAAGACGCCGTTGACCGGCGTGCAGATGGCCGTCCACCTGCTTCTGGAAGAGGCGGTCGGCCCGCTGACCCCCAAGCAGACCGAGCTGCTCCTGGCGGCCCGGCAAGACTCCGACCGGCTGCTGGCGATGATCAACGACCTCCTGGACCTGACCCGGATCGAGCAGGGGCGGCTCAAGCTCGACTTGCGCCCGACCGCTCCGACCGAGCTGCTGAACCAGGCCCACGCTCGATTCGACGCCAAGGCCCGCGACCTCGGCATTCTCCTGGAAACCGATAGCGGGGCCGACCTTCCTCCGGTCCTCGCCGACGCCGAGCGGGTGGGCCACGTCTTCGACAACCTCGTCAGCAACGCCCTGGCACACACCGGCCGGGACGGCACGGTCCACCTGGCCGCCGAGGTCGACGCGGGAGCCGACCAGGTGCGGTTCGCGGTCGCCGACAGCGGCGAGGGGATCGCCCCCGAGCACCTGCCCCACCTCTTCGAGAAATTCTACCGGGTCCCGGGCTCGCGGCGAGCGCAGGGAGCCGGGCTCGGCCTGGCCATCGCCCGCGAGATCGTCGTCGCCCACGGCGGCCAGATCGAAGTGACGAGCCGGCCGGGAAAGGGCACCACCTTCACCTTCACCCTGCCGCTCGCCCCCGTCGCGGAGAGTGCGGAGGTCAGCGAGGCCGTGAAATCATGAGCAACTCCAAGCGAATCCTGATCGTGGACGATGAACCCAACGTCCGGCTCGTCTTCCGGACGGCCCTGGAATCCGAGGGCTACGACCTGGCCGAGGCGGCGAACGGCCGCGACGCCCTGAACTGGCTGAGGACCTTGAAGGCCGACCTGATCCTGCTCGACCTCCAGATGCCCGACACCGGCGGCATGGAGGTGCTCCGGCGACTTCGCGCGGCCGACAACGACACGCCGGTCGTGATCATCACCGCGCACGGCAGCGTGCCCGACGCCGTCCAGGCGATGAAGCTCGGCGCCATCGACTTCCTGGCCAAGCCGCTCACGCCCCATGCCTTGCGCCAGGTGGTCGCCGAAGTGCTCGAACGGCACGTCGAGCCCGAGCCCGAACCGGCGCCTGCGCCAAAACGGACGGCCGGGTCCACGACCGTCGTGATCGGGCCGGCCCTCTTGGACCTCACGGCGGCCAAGCGGGCCTTGAACCGCCGCGAATTCGAGCGGGCCGCGACCCTGCTCGAACAGGCGCTCGATCTGGAGCCGAACTCGGCCGAGGCCCACAACCTGATGGGCGTCCTGCACGAGAGCCGGGGTCAGGACCACGCCGCGTATCGCTCGTACAAGGCGGCCCTGAGCGCCGATCCCCACCATGGACCCGCCCAGGACAACATGCGCCGGTATTGCGAGCGGTTCGGCCTGGACTTCAACAACCGGTCCATCAACCCCGCCGCCGGGTGACGGCCCGGCGCCGACGTTCGGACCCTTTCTCCCTGGCTCGGGTCGATCCGGGGGAGACGTCGCGGTGATGTCCCCCAACGGATCGGCGCGAGCCGATCCCCTCAGGCGAGCGCGATCTCCCTCGCGGGAGGAGGACCCACTTGAACTTCACCGGGTTGACCCTGGGCGCCCTCTCCATCGCCCTGCTCATGATGGCCGCCGGCTACATTTGCGATCGGATTTCGAAAGGAAACGCCTCATGGCACTCGCCACGTTCGCCCTGGGAATGACGATCTTCGCCCTGTTCTTCGGCCTGGTCGCAGCGTGCGACCGGCTCTAACGGCCACGCCCTCGGAGACCGCGTCATGCTCGTTTTGACCTCGATCCTGACCGTGGCCGCGCTGGTGTATCTCGGATACGCCATGATCCGGCCCGAACGCTTCTAATCTTGTTGATCACGGGAGACTCTCGTGGGATCAGACATGACCTGGATTCACCCGTTCTGGGCCCTCGGCCTGCCGATCGCGGCCTCGATCCCGATCGGCTGGTGGATGGCCCGCGCCCTCGACCCGCCCGCCGACCGAGTCGGCCGGGGGCCCGATGCCCTGCCGCTGTTCCTGTGCCGCTGGCTCGGCCGCCGCGAGCCAGCCCGGATGGACTGGAAGCGGTACGCCGTCGCCATGCTCGCCTTCAACGCCGCGCTGTTCGTCCTGACCTTCGGGCTGCTCTATGCCCAGCAGCACCTCCCCCTGAACCCCGACGGCAAGGGGTCGCTCGGTGCGTTGGGCTACAAGGACGTCGCCGGTGTTGACCACCCCGGCGCCGACACCGGCGTGGTCTTCAACACCATCTGCTCGTTCGTGACCAACACGAATCTTCAGCACTACTCGGGCGAGCAGCACCTGTCCTACTTCAGCCAACTCGGCTGCGTCGTCTGGCTCCAGTTCGTCACCCCGGCGGTTGGCCTGGCCATGATGCTGGCGACGATCCGCGGCCTGCGGGGGGACAAGGACCTGGGCGACTTCTACGTCGACCTGATGCGCTGCCTGGTCCACGTCTTCGTGCCCATGGCCCTGATCGCCGCGATCCTCCTGGTCGCCACCGGGATGCCAATGACCTTCGAGGGGGCAGCCAAGGCGACGCCGCTCGACGGGGCCGCCAAGATGGAGACCCAGACGATCTGCCGTGGCCCGGTGGCCGCGCTGGTGGCGATCAAGCAACTCGGGACCAACGGCGGCGGCTTCTTCGGCCCCAACTCGACCCACCCCTACGAGAATCCCTCGCCCTGGAGCAACCTGATCGAGATCGTCTCGATCGTCCTGCTGCCGATGGCCTCGCTGGTCATGTTCGGCCAGATGATCAAGGACCGCGCCCACGCGGCGGTGGTCTACGGCGTGAT
>JBKOZB010000219.1:0-5797 GCA_046744225.1 Planctomycetota bacterium
GGTTGAATGTCGATGGGGCGACCGTTATCGTAAAAGGGAGGGTGGAAAAGTGGACGAGACAGCCCGCGCAGCAGCGTGAGTCATTTTAGGAAAGCGGGCGAGGGCGCTTGTGGAACCGGGGGAGGAGCAAACGTGATGGCCACCGCCACGGGATATCCAACACAGATGTACATCGACGGCCGCTGGTGCGACGCCGAGGAACGCAAGACGCTCGCCGTGATCAACCCGGCCGACGAATCGACGCTGGCCGAGGTGGCCTACGGAGGCCGGGCCGAGGCCGAGCGGGCCATCGAGGCCGCGGCGCGTGCGTTTCCCGCCTGGCGCGCGGCCTCGGTTTATGAGCGGGCGAAGGTCCTCAAGAAGACCGCCGCGCGGATTCGCGAGCGGGCCGAGACGATCGCCCGCGCCCTGACGCAGGAGCAGGGCAAGCCCCTGCCCGAGGCCAAGGCCGAGGTGCTCCACGCCGCCGACACCTTCGAGTGGTTCGCCGAGGAAGGCAAACGGGCCTACGGCCGGATCATCCCGCCGTCGAACGTCGCCAAGCGGCACTACGCGATCAAGCACCCGGTCGGGGTCGTCGGTACGATCACCCCGTGGAACTTCCCCGCCGCGCTGCCGAGCCGGAAGATTGCCCCGGCGCTGGCCGTCGGCTGCACGGTCGTCAGTCGCCCGGCCGACCAGACCCCGCTGACGCTCCTGCTGCTGTTCGAGTGCCTGGCCGATGCCGGTGTGCCCCCCGGCGCGGCTAACCTCGTCATGGGCCCCGCGCGGCCGGTGGCTGACGCCTTCTTCGCCAATCCGGCCGTCCGCAAGATCAGCTTCACCGGATCGACCGCGGTGGGCAAGGAGTTGATCCGCCGCTCGGCCGACGGCGTCAAGCGGCTCAGCCTGGAGCTGGGGGGCCACGCCCCCTTGATCGTCTTCCCCGACGCCGACGTCGCTCAGGTCGCGCAGGCGGCCGTCATCGGCAAGTTCCGCAACAACGGCCAGGTCTGCATCGCCCCCTCGCGGTTCTACATCCACGAGAAGGTCTCGAAGGACTTCACCGAGGCCGCCGTCGAGCTGACCAAGAAGCTCAAGATGGGCAACGGCCTGGAGGAGGGCGTGCAGGTCGGCCCGATGTTCGAGTCGCGGGCGCTCGACAAGACGACCGCCCTGATCGAGGACGCGCGCGGCCGGGGGGCCAAGATCCTGACCGGCGGCGGACGCTCGACCCGCTTCGAGAAGGGCTACTTCTTCGAGCCGACCGTCATCCGTGAGGTCAACGGCGAGATGAAGATCATGACCGAGGAGCCCTTCGCGCCGGTCATGCCCCTGCTCGACTTCAGCAAGCTCGACGACGTGATCGCCGCGGCGAACAACACCCCGTATGGCTTGGCGGCCTACGTCTTCACCAACGACCTGACCGTGGCGACCCGGATGGCCGAGGGCCTCGAAGCCGGCATCATCGGCATCAACGACCCCGTCCCCACCACCCCGCAATGCCCCTTCGGCGGCATGAAGGAGTCGGGCCTGGGGCGCGAGCTGGGCATCGAGGGGCTCGACGCTTATCTGGAGACGAAGTACGTCTCGGTCGGGCTGCGGAGCTGAACCGAGAATCTGGGAGGGCTCTCGATGAGCGTTGCCGTCTCTCCGCCCGAAAAGAAACTGATGACCGTGGAGGAGTTCCTCGCCCTCCCTGACGATGGCATCTCGCGCGAGCTGATCCGCGGCCAGTTGAAGGAGCGGGGGATGACCGTCCGCAACAGGTTCCACAGCAAGGTCGAGGCCCTGATCGCTAAGCTCCTCGGGAACTGGCTCGATGGATTCCCCGAGCCCTGCGGCGAGATCGTCTGCGGCGAAGCCGGGTTCCGCCTGCGAGGCCCGACCGACACGGTCGTGGGGATCGATGTCGCCTACGCCTCGGCCGCACTGGTCGCCGCGACCGACGCCAGGCAAAAAATTTTCGATGGTCCCCCCGCGCTCGCCGTGGAGATCCTCTCTCCTTCGGACACACACGAGGAGGTCGTCGACAAGATCAAACTCTATCACGAGGCGGGC
Organism: Planctomycetota bacterium; assembly: GCA_046744225.1. Classification (GTDB taxonomy): domain Bacteria; phylum Planctomycetota; class Planctomycetia; order Isosphaerales; family Isosphaeraceae; genus JBKOZB01. The sequence continues at coordinate 2,041 of JBKOZB010000219.1, forward strand.
GTCGTCGTCTGGGAGGTCGATCCCGACTTTCGAGTCGTCCGCGTCCATCGCCCCGGCCGAGAGGCGGAGATGTTCACCCAGTCGCAGGAACTGACGGCGGAGCCCGAACTGCCCGGATTCCGGGTGGCCGTGGCCCGGATCTTCGGCGATTGACCGAGGAAAGGCGGTTCAGCGGCCCAGCAAGATCAGGACCCCCGCGGCGATCGCCAGCAGGGCCAGGAGCGGCCCGCTGAAAGGTATCGTGAAATTCAGCACGGACGTCACGCCCGATGCGATCAGCCAGACGCCGAGCAAGAGCGGTCCGAGTTCCCGGCGACGCTTGAAGAGGCCCATCGGCTCAGACCTCCTGGCCGAAGTTTGATCGTCCCGGTCCGCTCAGATGAGCACGGGCAGCGCCGATTTCTTTTTGTCTTGATGGGACTTAAGCGCGGGGGTATCCTCATGGAATCGCTCGACCTCTTCGAGCAGCGCCTGGACCATCTCCGACTCCTTGACGTGGCGGATCGGCACGCCCTTCTTGAAGATGACCCCCTTGCCCGAGCCGGCGGCGATGCCCAGGTCAGCCTCCTTCGCCTCGCCGAAGCCGTTGACCAGGCATCCGAGGATGCTGATCCGGAGCGGGTTCTTCAGGTGCGCCATCCTGGCCTCGACCTCGGCGACGATCCGCTCCAGGTCGATGTCGAGCCGGCCGCAGGTCGGGCAGGCGACGACCTCGGGCCGGTTCACCCGGCGATCGCAGGCGCGGAGGATGTCGAAGCCGGCGGCGATCTCGGGGACCGGGTCGCCCAGGAGCGAGACGCGGATCGTGTCGCCGATCCCCCGGAGCAGGATCGCGCCGATGCCCGCCGCGCTCTTCAAGGTGCCGTACTCCTTCGAGCCCGCCTCGGTGATCCCGACGTGAGTCGGATAGTCGCTCTTGGAGGCGAAGAGGGAGTAGCACTCGACGGCCGTGGGGACGTGGCTCGCCTTGAGCGAGACGATGATGGCGCGATAGCCAAGTGACTCGGCCGTCTCGATGTGCCGCAGGGCACTCTCGACCATCGCCTCGGGGCAGGGATAGCCGTACTTCTCGACGAGGTCTTTCTCCAGGCTCCCGGAGTTGACCCCAATCCGCATCGGGAGGCCCTTGTCGCGGGCCTTGCGGACGACTTCCTTGAACCGCTCTTCGCCACCGATGTTGCCGGGGTTGATCCGGATCTTGTCCACGGCCGGGCGGCCGTCGTCGGTCGTCGCGTCGAGGCAGGCCAGGGCCATCCGGTAGTCGTAATGGATGTCGGCGATCAGCGGAATGTTGATCTTGGAGCGGATCAGGCGGCAGGCTTCGACGTCCTCCTTCTTGGGGACCGTCACGCGGGCCAGCTCGCAACCGGCCTCTTCCAGCCGGCGGATCTGCTCGACGGTCGCCTCGGCGTCGAAGGTGTTGGTCGTCGTCATTGACTGGACCCAGATCGGGTTCTCGCCCCCGACCACCTTGTCGCCCAGGCCGACCTCCCGCGTTTTGTGCCGCATCACCACCGTGCTGTAAGCCATCGCCCACGTCCTAGGTTCTTGAAAAATTGAACCTTTGCGCCTTGTTCACATGACGGCAGATCGTACTTTGATCGTAGCCGAGGCGGCCCGAAGGGTCAAGGTCGCCCGCGTCCGCCCCGATGCCTCGATTTGTTACACTCTTCCCTTATGGACCGATCGTCCCCACTCGCTCGTAACCATCGAAACTTTTCTTGAAGAATACCGGGGAGCCGTGGCTTGTCTTCGCGACCGTGGAACGACTCGAAAGTCCTCCGTTACTGCAAGCCGCTCCTGCTCCCGTTCTGGAACGGCGGCCACCGGCTCGCCTGGCGGGTCGGCGAGCATCTCGTCGCGCTCTGGCACCGCCGCTATGAGCGTTGCGCCATCTGCGGTCGGTTCGGCCCGATGCTCTACCGTCGCCGGGTGGTCCCGCCCCGGCTGGAGGCGCTCTGGGGCCTGTCGCCCCACCAGGCCGAGGCCCTGGCGCGGAAGGAGTCGTGCGACTGCGCCTGGTGCAGGGCGAAGCTCCGGGCGCGGCGGCTCGCCCGCGTCCTGCTCGACCTGTATCCCGTCGACGATCCTCCGACCCCGGCCCGGTCGGTCGCCGCCTGGATTCGCCGGCCCGAGGCCCGCGCGCTCCGCGTGGCCGAGATCAACCGGATCGAGGGATTGCACGCGGTCCTCGCCGCGCTCCCCCACTTCGCCACGTCCGACTACACCCCAGGCGCCACGCCGGGGGCGGTGGTCAACGGCGTTCGCCACGAGGATCTGACGCACCTGACCTATCCCGACGACGCGTTCGACCTTGTTCTGACCTCCGAGACGCTCGAGCACGTCCCGGACCTCGACGCGGCCCTGCGCGAGATCCGCCGCGTGCTCGTCCCGGGCGGGCGGCACCTCTGCACCGTGCCGGTCCTGCCCGGCATCCCCAGGACCTTCGCCCGGACGGTCGTCCGTCCCGACGGCTCCCTCGACCACCGCGCCCCGCCGATCCGCCATCCCGGCGGCGACGTCGGCTACCCCGTCTTCACCGAATTCGGCTTCGACTGGCCCGAGATCCTCCGCCGCGCCGGGTTCGAGGTCGCGGTCGCCTTCGGCCCGACGACCGACGACGACTTGGCGCAAGTCACCATCAGCCGCAAGATGGGGTCTTGACCGGACGCCCGTTCGTACCCCCTTCACTCGTTCCTCAAGAGTCCAGACGCCATGCTCGACGGCCCTCTCGTCTTCGTCGATATCGACACCCAGCGCGACTTTCTCGAACCGACGGGGGCGCTCTTTATCCCCGGCTCCGAAGTCCTCCTCGACAACCTGGGCCGCCTCACCCGGTATGCCTCGGAACAGGACATCCCGGTCATCGCCACCGCCTGCGCCCATCAGCGCGACGACGAGGAACTCCGCGTCTTCCCCCCGCATTGCCTGGTCGGCACTCCCGGCCAGGAGCGGATTGAGGCGACCGCTCGGCCAGAGAGCGTCATTCTTTCCCCCGACGCCCATCTTACCAGCGAGCCGCCACTCCACCTCACGATCCAGAAACGTCGATATGATGTTTTCAGCCACCCCGCTGCGGCCCGCATCTTCCAACTCTATTCCGTGGAGAATCCTACCTTCGTCGTTTATGGCGTCGCGACGGATTTCTGCGTCAAGGTGGCCGTCTCGGGCTTGCTCGACCGCGGCTATCGGGTGGCCGTGGTCGTGGATGCGATCCGCGCCATCGAGACGGCGCGCGAGCCCGAGATCCTGACCGACTTCGCCAACCGAGGCGCGCTGCTGACCCTGACTGGGAACATCTGCGGTTAGGTGTGGGGACGATGTTGCGACTCACATTGCGCTCCCTTGCTCATCATCGCCGCGGTCCGACCTCCCTTCCACCCAAGTATCCTGCGAGGATCGGGATTCCTCCAGGTCACGTTCTCATTTACAATCTGATAAAGAAAACCCATCTCATCCAATCCTATCAGCCATCCATCCATCTCGTGTCGGGGCCACCGCCATGCATGACAAGTTTAAAAGGAAGTTTCAGGTGTCCCCGGCGACTGCACGGTTGCGTCACCAGATCGCGCTGGAGGCCGCCCGACGGATGTACGACGCGATTGGCCCGCAGGAGGCGGACCCCTTCGGCTGGCTCAAGGACGCGACCGAGAGCGACTACTACACGGCCAAGCGCAAGGCGGCGTCGGTGCTCGGGCACCGGGTGCGGCCGGGGGACCTTCCATCCGACTCGGAGGTCCGCGAGCAGGTGATCGCC
>JBKOZB010000040.1:0-4741 GCA_046744225.1 Planctomycetota bacterium
GCGCACCTTGTTGTCCATGATCTGCGCCTGGACCTTCAGGCCGAGCTGCTTGATCTGCTTGACCATCTTTTTGGCGTCGTCCGGCTCGATGCCGATATGGAGCGAGCAGACCTCGCGGACCGAGTCGTGCGAGGCCTCCTCCAGCTTTCCGCGCTTCAGGGCGTTGACCGTCACCCCCCGCCGGGCCATCTTCTCCTTGAGCACCTGGATGACGGTGTCGAGCTGCCCCTTGTGGTCGGCCAGGAGGGTGAGCGTGTTGTCCTTCTTATTGTAGTCGATCGTGGCGCGGGTCCCCTTGAAGTCGTACCGCACCGCGATCTCGTGCTGCGCCTGGACGACGGCATTGTGCATCTCGGCCGTGTTGATCTCGCTGACGATATCGAACGCATGATTGTCGGGCATGACTTGATCCTGATCTGGGGCCATCGGGCAAGGTAGGATTTTGCCAGGGAGCACCGAGGTCTCCGAAGCGCAGTTGCTCGGGATTGTCTTGACTGCCGCGACCGGAGCACCGGGGTCTCGTTCACCCAAGGCCCGAGCCGCTCGGCCGCTTCGCGCACCGCGCTCACGTCAATCGCCACGATTCGATCTCCCCTTCAGTTCATCAATAGGCGTGGTCTTCCGCGTGGCTCTCGACGGGGGCGAGGGCCGGGGGCGGGGCGGTCTGGCGGATCGAGCGGGAGTCGGACTCGGCCTTGAGCCGGGCGACGGCCTCGGCCAGGGGGACCGCACCGCGGTCGCCGTCGATCCGGTCGCGGTACGAGACGGTCTGGACCTCGGCCTCCTTGGCGCCGACGACGAGCATGACGGGGATCTTCTCCAGTTGCGCGTCGCGGATCTTGGCGCCGACCTTTTCGGGGCGCTGGTCGATCGCGGCGCGGAGGCCGACGATTTGCAGAGCCGCGAGGACGCGGTGGCCGTACTCGGCGAACTTGTCGGAGATCGGCAGCACGCGCACCTGCTCGGGGGCGAGCCAGAGCGGGAAGGCGCCGGCGAAGTGCTCGATCAGGATGCCCATGAACCGCTCCAGGCTGCCGAACGGGGCGCGGTGGATCATCACGGGGCGGTGGGGCTGGTTGTCGGGCCCGGTGTATTCAAGCTGGAACCGCTCGGGCAGGATGTAGTCGAGCTGGACCGTGCCGAGCTGCCACTGGCGGCCGATGCAGTCGCGGACGACGAAGTCGGCCTTCGGGCCGTAGAAGGCGGCCTCGCCAGGGGCCTCGTCGTAGGGCAGGCCCATCTCGTCGAGCACGGCGCGGATGTCGGCCTCGGCCCGCCGCCAGGTGTCGCCCGCCGCGCCGGCGTACTTCGGGTCGTCCGGGTCGTGCTCCGAGAGCCGCAGCCGGTAATCGGTCAGGCCCAGGCTGTTGAGCACGTACTGGGTCAGCTCCATCGTCGCGCGGAACTCCGGGCGCACCTGATCCACGGTGCAGAACAGGTGGGCGTCGTCCTGGGTGAAGCCGCGGACGCGGGTCAGCCCCGACAGCTCGCCCGACTGCTCGTAGCGGTAGACGGTGCCGAACTCGGCCAGGCGCACGGGCAGGTCGCGGTAGCTGCGCGGCTGGGCGGCGAAGATCTGAATGTGGTGCGGACAGTTCATCGGCTTGAGCAGGTACTCCTCGCTCACGCCGTGCTCCTGCACGTACTTGATCCGGCTGGTGCGGTCGAGCGACCAGTAATCGATGACGTTGCCGACCCGGAACTCGCCCCCCTCCTGCGACTGGGAGGCCGGAACGGGCATTTTCTCGGGGATACCCGCCTTGGCGAGTAGGATGCGCTGCGACGGGTCGTCGAGATCGTCGTTCTCCAGGCCGCCGACCAGCGCGGTGGCCTCGTCGCTGAGCAGCCGGATCGTCGGGAACTGCGAGTCCTTGTAGTACGGGTAATGGCCGCTGGTCTGGTACAGGTCGATCTTGCCGATGTGCGGGGTGTAGACCGGCTGATACCCGCGCTTGATCAGCTCGTCCTTGAGGAAGCTCTCCAAGAGGCCGCGGACGATCGCTCCCTTGGGCATCCAGAGGATCAGGCCCGAGCCGACCATCGGAGAGATCGTGAACAGGTTCAGCTCCTTGCCGAGCTTGCGGTGGTCGCGCTTCTTCGCTTCCTCGACCTGGGAGAGATAGGCGTCGAGCTCTTTCTTGTCGAAGAAGGCGGTGCCGTAGACGCGCTGGAGCATCATCTGGTCGGTGTGTCCCTTCCAGTAAGCGCCGGCGATCGACAGGAGCTTGAACGCACCGACCTTGCCGGCGTGGGGGATGTGCGGCCCCCGGCAGAGATCGACGAACTCGCCCTGGCGGTAGAAGCTGAGGATGCCGTACTTGTGCAGCTCGTCGTCGATGTGCTCGACCTTGAACTTCTGGCCGAGGTCCTCGCAGAACTGGCGGGCGTCGGGGGCGGGCAAGGTGAACCGTTCGAACGGCTCGGCGGCGGCGACGATCTGGGCCATCTCGGCCTCGATGGCGGGGAAGTCGTCCTCGGAGAGGGCATGGTCGGCGGGCAGATCGACGTCGTAATAGAAGCCGGTGGCGGTGGTTGGCCCGAAGGCGAGCCGGGCACCGGGGAAGAGCCGGAGGATGGCCCGCGCCATGATGTGCGCCGTCGAGTGGCGGAGCACGTCGAGCGCCTCGCGGTCCCTGGGGGTCAGGATTCGCAGCTCGATCGGCGCGTCCGCATTCGCCTTCGTCCCGTCCTCGATCGGCCGGTCGAGGTCGACGACCGTGCCGTTGGCGACCGCGGCGACGGCCACCTCAGCCAGCCGTTGGCCGATCTGCTCAGCCACCTCGCAGGGACGGACCCCCTCGGGATACGCCTTGACCGACCCATCGGGCAGTTTGATCTGGACCATCATCGGCTTCCGGCGCTCGGGCCGGCCTTTCGTTCGTCTCGGCTCGGACCGGCTGCCTCCCCCCGACCCACAACGCCGGTCCGGAGCGCGCGCCGATCGTGTTCTCTCGGTCCTGAATCTAAGATCTCCGGGCGCGCCCACGAAAGCCCAAAATTCGGAAGCCCCGAGAAACCTCTTGAGTCCTGGATGGCAAATGGAACATGGTAATGACAAATCGCGGGGGAATTCTCGGGCCATTTGTCATTTATCATTGGCCATGTTCCATGGGCCATGCCGGATTCAGTTCGGTCCGGCCCATCTTAAAGCAGACGAAGTAATTGGTATGGTGCAGGAGGCCCATGTGGACCAGATCTGACCCGGCGACTGTACTTGCTGCGGTCGCGCGCGACCGTTACCCTGGGGCATCCCAGGGAATGCGGCGGCGTTGGAGACCCAGGTCAGGCAAGGAGTCCACTCGTCATGCCAACGGTGACGGTCGAGGGTGAGAAGTCGTTCGAGGTCGAGGCGGGAAAGAAGCTGGTCCTGGCGATCGAGGATGCGGGGATTGACATCTTGCATCGATGCGGAGGCAACGCCCGCTGCACGACTTGCCGGGTCCAGGTCCTCGAAGGGGAGCCCGCCCCGATGGGCGAGCGGGAGCGGACGCGACTGGCCCGCGAACCCGGCCTAGGTCCGGACATCCGCCTTTCCTGCCAGATCCGGGTCGAAAACGACCTGAAGGTGCGCGTCTTGGGCCGCGCCGCGGCGCAGGGCATCGCGCCGGGACCCCGTCCCGCCGACTGAGACACGCGCGCCCGTCCCGGCGAGGCAGGCCGCCTTTCCTGGAATGGACGGCGTGTTTCCCACGCCCGACGAGAGGCTCGGGGCCGGGCGTTCGGCTCACTTCACTTCTGGGCTTCCGCGCACTTCTTGCACCGCGCGGCGTGGCGGCGGACCTGTCCGCCGCACCGCTTGCAGCGATGGTACTTGGCCTGACGCGCCTTCTTCTTGCGGGGACGGAACGGCACAGAACACCTCGCGGTTCGGTTCATGACTTCAGGATCACCGGCCGATGGGCCGGGGAGAAGTGATGGAGTTTAGCGGATCGACCCCTCGCTCGACAAGGATACTGTCTTCGAGGTGTCGAGGTTTTCTCTCTTAATTTCATAAAGACCAGGCGAACCGTTTAGGATGCGACGACTTCGCCGGGCCTGAGTTCCGGACCGGCGAAAGCCGGAGACCCGACGTGTTCCGTCACCTGGGGAGATTCGCGTCATGATGCTGAACCGCCGCCAGATGCTCTTCGCCAGCGGGGCTACGATGATCGGCCCGAGGGCCCTGGGCCGGACCCTCGCCGCCGACAAGGGGAGTGCGAAGAAGATCCTCTTCTTCACCAAGAGTTCCGGGTTCCAGCACTCGGTCATCACCCGCAAGGGCGGTAAGCTCAGCCTGGCCGAGCGCATTTTGACCGAGGTCGGCAAGGAGCACGGCTTCGAGGTCGTCGCCTCGAAGGATGGTCGGGAGTTCGACCCCGACAGGATCGACCAGTGGGACGCCTTCGCCTTCGAGACGACCGGCGACCTGACGACCGAAGGCCCGCACAAGGACGGCCCGCCGATGTCGAAGGATGACAAGAAGGCGTTCCTTGACGCGATCCGCGATGGCAAGGGCTTCATCGGCATGCACTGCGCGACCGACACCTTCCACAGCCGCGGCGACGAGATCGACCCCTACATCGAGATGATCGGCGGCGAGTTCATCGTCCACGGCAAGCAGCAGAAGGCCAAGCTCGATGTCACCGATCCGAACTTCCCCGGCGCCAAGCCGTTCGGCCAGTCATTCGAGCTCCTCGACGAGTGGTACGCGCTGAAGAACCTGGCCGACGACCTCCACGTGATCATCGCCCACGACACCAAG
>JBKOZB010000042.1:0-9531 GCA_046744225.1 Planctomycetota bacterium
TCGATCTGGCGCGGGGTCGAGAGCGGGGCGCCGGCCCGACGCGCGGTCGAGTTCAGGTAGACCATCGCCGCCGTGTCCTGGTGCGGGGCGAAGGCGAGCGTCCGCTTCCAGTCGAACGGGAACTGCGAGACGACCGACAGGTCGAACGACGACGACCGGGCCTTCGGATCGTCGCGCTTCGCGCCCCAGAGCCGGAGGTGGTCGGTCGCCTGGCGCAGCCGGCGCTTGAGGCGGCCCGAAACGCCCGGTAGCCGCGCGACCCCGGCCGCGATCAAGATCCGGTTCACGTGGACCCGGCCCAGGCAGGGGCCGAACCCGTGGTCGCTGACGACCAGAACGGCCGCATTGCGACGGTCGGCTAGCTCGATCAAGCGTCCGATCGCGGCGTCGAGCCCGCGCAGGACCTCGGCCGCGGCGGCGTTCCAGGCCGGGTCATCGATCCCCGTCTCATCGACGTTCAAGTACCGCCAGGCCCGGTGCTGGAACGGGTCGAGGTTCTGGAACTGGACCATCAGGGCCGACCAGTCGGAGACCATCCGGTCGGCGAGCAGCCCCCCCTCAGCGCGAGCCAGGAAGCTCTCGGCCGTGAGCCGGGCGTTCTCGGTCAGCTCTTCGAGCGATTGCGGGGCCCGCTTCCAGAAGTAGCGGAGGGAGTAGTTCGGCACCTCGGCGCGGAGCCGGGCGGCGAATTCGGGCGCGCCCGAGAGGGCGGCGTCGAGGTGGGGCGCATCCATACCTGAGACGACCACGCCCCGGACGCTCAGCGGCGGATACGTCGCCGGTACGTTCAGGCTGACGACCGACTGGCCGGCCTGCGAGAGCAGGTGCCAGAAGGTCGGCACCCGCACCCGCGCCGAGTGGTTGACCTTCATCTGGTTGGTGGCGACGTCGAAGTAGCGATGATCGAAGACCCCGTGCCGCGCCGGTCCGCAGCCGGTCATCATCGACGTCCAGGCAGCCGTCGTGACCGGCGGGATCACCGAGCGCAAGCTGCCGTGGGCCGAGCGCGTCAAGAGTGTGTCGAGGTTCGGCATCAGGCCGCGCCGGCACATCGGGTCGAGCACCGTCCAGGTCGCGCCGTCGAGTCCGAGGATGACGAGGCGTTCAATCGTCGTCGGCATGGGCGACCTCAGCTCATGGAAATGGAAGGGGCGTGCGAGTGGATTCGCCCCCGACCGTTCGGCGGCGTCCCATCGTATTCGATCGGATTTCGAGCCTGGATCATCCTGCGTGGGCGAGCAGAATGTTGCCGCAGATGTCGATGGTGAAGTCGGCCGAGTAGTAGGCCGCGATCTGGTAGCGCTCGCCCTTCGAGCGGTACACCTGGGCGAATCCCCGGCGCACCTTCTGCGAGAGCGGAAGGCCCGCCTCGGTCTGGCGGAGCCAGGCGCGGTAGGCGAGTACCAGGGCGTCGGCCTTCGCGGCGAAGTCGGCGGGGGCCGGCGCCTTGATGCCCAGGCCCATCACCGAGTGCGGGAACTTGTGGTAGCCCTGCGCGCCGGTCAGCCGCGCGGCGTAAGGGCTCATCAGCCGGCGGAGGCAGTTCGGGGTCATCCGCCAATAGTCGTCGGGGTAGCCGTGGATCCGGAAGTTCAAGGGCGAGGTGATCACGAACAGGCCGCCCGGCTTGAGGACGCGGAAGACCTCGTCGAATGCCCGCCGCACCTCGAAGACGTGCTCGAACGTCTCGATGCAGAGCACAGTGCCGGCCGACGCGTCGGGCAAGGTCAGCGCGCTGACGTCCTCGACCCGATCGACCCCCGGGCCGGGCCGCATGTCGCAGCCGACGTACTCCCGGCCGGGGAAGAGCGAGCGGAGGTCAGCGTACTCGACCTGCCCCTCGACCTGGTACGAGCCGAACTCGTAGATCGGGCCGGGACAGGCGAAGCTCTCCGCCACCAGTCGGCAGAACGCCTTGTTGTGGTCGCGCATGACGGGTGCTCCTCCTTGAGCCAGGACGACGGCCCCCAAGCCCTTCTCCGGGCCGGGACCAAGACCGCGGGATCTTAGGCCATCCCGCGGAATCGGTCAAGCCGGAAGATCGCCCCGCAGATGACAGATGGGAGATGCCAAATGATAGATCACAATTTTTCCATGATTGTCTTGGTCTGCCATCTATCATTCGGCATTTGCCATCCCTCTGCGTTCTCCGCATCCTCGGCGGTGAAATGCCTTCAATTCGAACGCGAGCCGGCCAGGGCGGGGGTGTCGATGTGCTCGCGCGAGGTCCAACGGGCGCCGCCGCGCTCGACGCGGTGATAGAGGGTGTCGCGCTCGACGGGGATGCGGCCCGCCTCGGCGATCAGGCGGCGGATCTCGGCGACGGTGATCTCTTGCGGCGTCTCGGCGCCGGCCTCGTGGTAGATCTTCTCGTGGACGACGGTGCCGTCGAGGTCGTCGGCGCCGAACGAGAGGGCGACCTGGGCCGTCTTGATCCCGAGCATGACCCAGTACGCCTTGATGTGCGGGAAGTTGTCGAGCATCAGCCGGCTGATGGCCATCGTTTTGAGGTCCGTCACGCCGGAGGGCTTGGGCAGGTCGTCCATCCGCGAGTTGTCGGGGTGGAAGGCCAAGGGGATGAACGTCTGGAACCCGCCGGTCTCGTCTTGCAACTCGCGGAGGCGGATCAGGTGGTCGATCCGGTGCTTGGGCTTGTCGATGTGCCCATAGAGCATCGTCGCGTTCGAGTGCAGGCCGAGCCGGTGGGCAGTGCGGTGGACGTCGAGCCAGGTCTCGGTCGACGCCTTGGCGCCGCAGATCTGATCGCGGACCTCGGGATGGAAGATCTCGGCCCCGCCGCCGGGCAGGCTGCCGAGTCCGGCGTCGATCAGCCGTGCGAGGATCTCGCGGACCGACTTGCGGCTAATTTTGGCAAACCACTCGATCTCGACGCCGGTGTACGCCTTGATGTGGATCTCGGGGAAAACGTCGTGGATCCAGCGGACGACGTCCACGTAGTAATCGAACGGCAGCTTGTGGTGCAGCCCGCCAACAATGTGCAGCTCGGTCGCCCCGCGCTCGTGCGCCTGGCAGGCCCGCTCGACGATCTGGTCGTGATCCATCACGTAGGCCCGGTCCTCGCCCAGGTCGGCGCGGAAGGCGCAGAAGTCGCATTTATAGACGCAGACGTTCGTCGGGTTGATGTGCGTGTTGATGTTGTAATAGGCGTAAGAGCCGTTGTACCGCTCGCGCACCAGGTTCGCCATCGACCCGAGCGCGAACAGGTCGTTCGACTCCTCCAGCGCGATGCCGTCGTCGAAGCTCAAACGCTGCCCTGCCTCGATCTTCTCACGGATTACCTGCAAGCGGGATGCTCCGGTCGGCATGAGATCGCCTTTCTCCATCGTCGGGTGCGTGAAACGCACCAATTCATCGCCAGCAAAGAGGATCGATGCATTTCACGCACCCCGACGGGATCTTTACGGTCATTTTAGTCCGAATTGAAGGGATCATCAACGGGAGCTATCCGAGGCGTCAGAGTTTGAGCCAGCCGAAGAGGTCGGCGACGGCAAGCTGGAAGCCGGGGAGGACCTCGGCCCCGTCGAGTATACCTTCCAGTCCGAGCGTCTCCGGCTCCCGGTCGGGACGGTAGATCGCCACGGTTTTCTTGTACGGGTGGATGAGCCAGCCGAGGGAACAGCCGTGGGTGATGGAGAATGTCAGGTTCCGCACCGACTTGCGCACCGACTGTTCGGGCGAGATGATCTCGACGTGGAGGTCAGGGGGGCGTCGAACGCGATCGACGGGCTCCCCTTGATCGTCCAGCTCGATATGCTCCATGCGAAGGTAGCAGATATCGGTGACGATCGATCGGCCCGCGAAGGTGCAGCGAAGTTCCGGGCCCGCCCATCCCGACCGGGTGGGGCCCGCGAACTGGTTGAGACACTCGGTCAGCCGGAATTGAAGGACGCTGTGCTTGAACTGTGGTGACACTTTCACCTCAATCCGGCCGTCGATGTACTCCAGGTAGGGTTTCTCCTCGGGCAAGCGGAGAAATTCCTCCAGGGAGAGCCCCTCGCGAATTTTTTTGTGCGTGCCGGCCATCGTTCCCATCCTCCCGACGGTTCGAATCAGGTTCGTTACGTTCATTTAATTATCATATCGAGCGGCCCCGGCGTCCTTTCAAACCAGCAGATCGGCCACGCCGCAGGCGAGCAATCCCAGGCTGATGCCGATGTTGACCTGGAAGAAGGCGACGTTGACGCGCATCAGATCGTCGGGACGGACCAACGCGTGCTCGTAGGCCAAGAGCACCGCGACGGCGGCGACGCCGACGAAGTAGACCGTCCCCAGCGGATAGATCCATCCCAGCGCGACGAGCGCTCCGACCATCGCGGCATGACAGAAGGCCGCGAGCCGCAAGGCCCCGCGCACGCCGAGCCGGCCGGGGATGCTGTGCAGGCCGTGGGCGCGGTCGAACGCCTCGTCCTGGCAGGCGTAGATGATGTCGAAACCCGAGACCCAGAAGAAGACGGCCAGGCCCAGCAAGACCGGCGACCAGCGGAGGTCGCCACGCAAGGCGATCCAGGCCGCGACCGGGGCCAGCATCAGCGAGGCGCCCAGCCAGAAGTGGACCAGGCTCGTGAATCGCTTGACGTACGAGTAGCCCAGGACCCAAAGGAGCACCGGCCCCGAGAGGATCAGCGGCCAGCGGTTCGGCAGGAACAGGAGGGTCGCGAGCACGAACGCCGCCGCGTTGACCACGGTGAAGACCGCGACGGTTCGCGCCGAGAGCCGGCCGCTGGGCAGGTGGCGGGCGGCCGTGCGGGGGTTCAGCGCGTCGATCCGGCGGTCGGCCAGGCGGTTGAACGCCATCGCGGCCGAGCGGGCGGTCGCCATGCAGAGCAGGATGCCGAGCCAGTCCTGCAGCCGCCCCCGCCAGCCGTCCGGGCCGTGCGCGGCCAGCGCGGCGCCCAGCAGCGCGAACGGGAGCGCGAAGAGCGTGTGGCTGAACTTGATCATCCCGAGCAGGTCATTCAGTCGGCCGAGCATCGCCGAGACTCCGAGTGCGGACCGGCCGGGCCAGGTCGCCTTTCCGGTCGAAATGCCGCGTCATCGAGGAGAGCGCCAGGTCGCCCAGCGCGGGCCAGACCTGGAACAGGCCGCCGATCAGGCGGAATGGCCAGACGACGCGCCTCAAGACCGAGAGCCGTCGCCGAGGGTGCCGGATTAACCGGACGATCCGCCGCGCCACCTCCTCGACCCGCGCCGACATCCAGGGGGCGGGCGCGTCGAGCAGGGGGTTGTACTCGCCCTCCGGCGGCGCCAGGGCCATCAGGGCGTCGAAGAACTCGGTCTTGACCGGGCCCGGCTCGACCAGGCAGACCGTCACCCCCTTGTGCCACAGCTCGCGCCGGAGCGAGTCGTTCCAGTAGGCCAGCCCCGCCTTGGTCGCGCCATAGGCACCAAGGGCCGAATTAGCCACGCTCGTGATCGCCGAGCCGATGTTGATGATCGTCCCCCGTCGCGCGATCAGGTAGGGCAGCGCCTGGCGCGTCAGGAGCAGCGGGGCGACGAGGTTCACTTCAAGCTGCCGGCGCAGGTCGTCGGGCTCGGCCTCGGAGAAGACGGTCGGCAGGCCGATGCCGGCGTTGTTGATCAGGACGTCGATCCCGCCGAACCGCTCGACCGCCCCAGCCACCAGCCGCTCGGGCGCGGCCGGGTCGCACAGGTCGGCCGGATGAACCCAGACCTCGACCTTGAACTCGGCGTGCAGCTCGTCGGCCAGTCGCTCCAGGCGGTCGGCTCGGCGCGCGGTCAGGGCGAGGGCGTATCCCTGCCATGCCAGCTCCCGAGCCACGGCGGCGCCGAGGCCGGCCGAGGCACCCGTCACGAGCGCCACCTTGGGCGTTGCGTCGTCAGCCATGAAGGTCGGTGGGCTCCTGGTGTTCAGGATCGGTCCCCCAGCGTGCGATCAGGGTGTTCTCGATGCCGAGCTGGTCGCAGATCCGCCCGACCACGAACCGGATCAGGTCGTCGAGCGTCCTGGGCCGGTGATACCAGCCGGGCATCGCTGGCAGGACGACCGCCCCGGCCCGGGTGACGCTCGCCATGTTCTCCAGGTGGATCAGGCTGAGCGGCGTCTCGCGGGGGACGAGGATCAGCTTGCGCCGCTCCTTGAGGTGGACGTCGGCCGCGCGGGTGATCAGGTTCGTAGTGATCCCGTGAGCGATCGCCGCCAGGGTGCTCATGCTGCACGGGGCGACGACCATGCCGCCGGTCGGGAACGAGCCGCTGGCGATCCCCGCCCGGAAATCGTCGTGGTGGTGATACACGACCCGCCCGGGGCCGAGGTCGCCGAAGACCGAGGGGTCGAACCGGACGGGGCCGAGCGCGACCTCGATCCCCAGCTCCTCGCGGAGCACCTGGGCGCCGCTGCCGCTGATCGACAGGTGAACCGTCCGCCCGGCGCGACAGAGGGCGTGCAGGAGGCCGACGGCATAGGGCGCGCCACTCGCCCCGGTCATCGCCAGGACGAGGTCGGCGGCCGACGACGCCGGGCCGCTCATCTGGGCCGCTCCCCGACCGGCTTGACCCCCACGTAAAGCGTGGCGATGCCGAACGTCAGCGGGTAGAGCCGTAGCTCCTTCAGCCCGCGCCGGGCGAGCAGATCGAGCATCGCCTGGCCGTCCGGGAATTGGAGGACGCTGGTCGGCAGGTAGTGGTAGGCGTCCTGCTCGTTCGGCGCGATCGCCTGGCCGATCCGGGGCAGGATGCGGCGGAAGAACGCGAGATAGAGCCGGCCGAGCACCGCCCCGCGCGGCCGGGAGAATTCGAGAATCGCCACCTTGCCCCCCGGCCGGGCGACCCGGATCATCTCATCGATCCCCCGCACCGTGTCGCTCACGTTCCGCAGCCCGAAGGCGACCGTGACCACGCTGAAGGTGTCGCTCGGCAAGGGGAGGCGCTGGGTGTCCCCCTCGACCAGGGCAACGTTCGCGTCCGCCCTCGCCTTGCGGACCTTGACCAGCCCCCGTTCCAGCATCGGGCGGCAGAAGTCGGAGCCGACGACGGGCGATCGTCCCCGGCTCGCCCGGTGGTAGGCCAGGGCGAGGTCGGCGGTCCCGGTGCAGCAGTCGAGGACGGGGACGCCCGGTTCGGCCGGCACGGTCCGCGTGGTGAACCGCCGCCAGAGCCGGTCGATGTTCAGGCTCAATAGGTGGTTCAACAGGTCATAATTGCCCGCGATCGCGGCGAACATCGACCGGACGCGCCGGCCCGACTTGTCGACGGGCGCGACCTCGCTCAGGCGTTCCGAGGGTTCCGTGTCCGTTGCCATGCTCGACCCCTTCGCAGCCAGACCCGACGCATCTCCGATATCGATTGTATACGCGCGGCCTTACTCCTTGTCCACGCCACCGGCTCGAAACGCCCGGCTTGGCGATCGAGGGCCGAGTTCCTACGCTGTTACTGGGCCGACGATCCCTCGGCCAGGGAGACGAGGTGCGGACATGGGCTACCGGACGCTCGCCGAGTGCGTCGCCGACCTCCAGGCGCACGGCCAACTCGTGATGATCGACGCCGAGATCGACCCCTACCTGGAGGCCGCCGCCATCCAGCGCCGGGTGTTCGAGGCCCAGGGGCCGGCGCTCCTCTTCCGCCGGGTCAAGGGGAGCGCCTTCCCGATGCTCGGCAACCTCTTCGGCACGGTCGAGCGGACCCGCTTCCTCTTCCGCGACACCCTCGACGCCGTCCGGCGGCTGGTCGAGCTGAAGGTCAGCCCGGCCGGGCTGGCGAAGCATCCCTGGCGCTATCGGGGCGTGCCCTGGACCGCCCTGAGCCTGCTGCCGAAGCGGGTCAGGCGCGGGCCGATCCTCGCCCACACGACGACGATCGACCAGCTCCCGAAGCTCCAGTCGTGGCCGCTCGACGGCGGCCCGTTCATCACCTTGCCGCAGGTCTACACCGAGGACCCCGACCGCCCCGGCCTGGCCCGGTCGAACCTGGGCATGTATCGGGTCCAGCTCGCCGGGAACCAGTACGAGCCGAACCGCGAGGTCGGCCTTCATTACCAGATCCACCGGGGGATCGGCGTGCACCATGCCGCGGCGATCCGGCGGGGCGAGGCGTTGCGAGTCAACGTCTTTGTCGGCGGTCCGCCCGCCCTGACCGTCGCTGCCGTGATGCCCTTGCCCGAGGGGCTCCCCGAGCTGGGCTTCGCCGGCGCTCTGGCCGGACACCGCATCCGGCTGGTCACCCCCGACGGGGCCTTGCCCATCCCCGCCGAAGCCGACTTCGCCCTGGTCGGCTCGATCGACCCGCACACCCGCAAGCCCGAAGGACCGTTCGGCGACCACCTCGGTTACTACAGCCTGACCCACGACTTCCCCGTGCTCCGCGTCGAGCAGGTCTACCACCGTCTGGGGGCGATCTGGCCGTTCACCACGGTCGGCCGGCCGCCGCAGGAAGACACCTCGTTCGGCGCGCTGATCCACGAGCTGACTGGACCGATCATCCCGACGGTCATCCCCGGCGTCCATGCCGTCCACGCGGTCGATGCCGCCGGGGTCCACCCGCTCTTGCTCGCCATCGCCAGCGAGCGCTACGTGCCGTACGCTGAGGTCCGCCGCCCGCAAGAGCTCCTGACCAGCGCCAACGCCATCCTCGGCCAGGGGCAGATGTCGCTGGCCAAGTACCTCTTGATCGTTGCCCGCGAGGATGACCCCGGGCTCGACATCCACGACATCCCCTCCTTCCTCCGCCACTGGCTCGAACGGGTGGACTGGGCCAACGACCTCCACTTCCAGACCCGGACGACGATCGACACGCTCGACTACTCGGGGCACGGCCTGAACCAGGGCTCCAAGGTCGTGATCGCCGCCGCCGGTCCCCTGCGCCGGTCGCTGCCGACGGCGCTTCCGTCCAGCCTCTGGCTTCCCGAAAGCTTTCACTCACCACGACTTGTGCTCCCCGGCATCGTCGTCGTCCAGGGACCTGCCTATCGAGCCGACGACCCCGGAATCTCCGCGTTCTGCCGCTCCTTCGGCCCGGACGACCCGATCCGGGCGTTCCCCTTGATCGTCGTTGCTGATGACAGTGAGTTCACCGCGCGGACGGTGCGGAACTTCCTCTGGGTCACGTTCACGCGGTCGAATCCGGCGGCCGACATCGACGGCCTCGACGCCTTCACCGAGCAAAAGCATTGGGGCTGCGCCGGGCCGCTCATCATCGACGCGCGGATCAAGCCCCACCACGCCCCGCCCCTGGTCGAGGACCCGGCCGTCATCCGGCGCGTGGAGTCCCTCGCCGCCCCTGGCGGGCCGCTGCATGGGATCTGTTGATCCCCAGATGTCGCGGGTACCACCCCCATGAACCGTGATGAGGGTATAGAGGCTTGAAAACGGGCGGGCCCATCAGGCATATCCCTCCGGACTGGAGACCAATCCCCAGCCGGAGAATACCGCCGATGGACCCGCACGCCCCATTCTGCCCCAACCCCGACTGCCCCGCACGCGGGCAGGGCGGACGGGGCCACCTCCGCGGGCACTGCCGCAAGACGCGGCGTTCTCGTGGGACGACGTGGGACCGGAC
>JBKOZB010000176.1:0-6570 GCA_046744225.1 Planctomycetota bacterium
GCCGCCAGCTTGCTCGGGGTCTCGCTTGACCTCTGGCAGGTGCAGAATCAGTTGCTCGACGCCTACATCCAGCTCTCCGACTCGGGCGTCCTGAACCAGCCGCTCCGCGACGTCTTCGCCCAGCTGGCCACCAAGCTCAACATCAGGCAGGACCTGCTCGGCTGGCGCCCCTGAGAGATGAGGTGGGTGGTTCGGAATGAGGAGAGAAGTGATCGTCGATCCCTGGGTGCCCGCGCCGGACGACCTGGCGCCGCGCCGCGACGAGGTCCATGTTTGGCGGGTCGCGCTCGACCCGCTTTCCCCGTGGGTCGAGCGCTTCGAGGCGGTCCTCTCGCCGGTCGAGCGGGCCCGGGCGGGTCGCTACCGCCAGGCCCGCGACTGCGCGCGGTTCCTCGTCGGGCGAGGCTGGCTCCGGACCCTCCTCGGCCGTTACATAGGGGACGACCCTGGCCGCCTCGAATTCCGCTACGGTCCGCAAGGGAAGCCGGAGCTGGCGAGTCCGGCGGGCGTCTCCCCGCTCCGCTTCAACCTGGCGCACTCGCAGGATCTGGCCCTGCTCGCGGTCGCCCAAGGCCGGCAGGTCGGGATCGACCTGGAGGCGATCCGCCCGATGGCCGGCGCCGACCAGATCATCACCCGGTTCTTCTCACCGCGGGAGCGCGCGGCCTACCTGAGCCTTCCCGAGCCCGAGCGGCTCGACACGTTCTTCCGCGCCTGGACGCGCAAGGAAGCCTACCTCAAGGCGACCGGCATGGGCCTCGCGATGGCGCTGGACCAGTTCGACGTCGCGCTGGCGCCCGGCGCGCCCGCCCGGCTCTTGCACGTCGAGGGACGTCCTCACGAGCCCGAGCGCTGGGCCTTGCACGACCTCGACCCCGGCCCCGGCTTCACGGCCACCCTGGCGGTGGAGGGGTCCGGCTGGCGCCTCCGGTGCTATCAGACGCCGGGCCCGGAGGTGGCCGGACAATGTTGACCGGCTCACTCGTAGCGCAGGGCCTCGATCGGGTGCAGGCGCGACGCCTTCCAGGCGGGATAGTAGCCGAAGATGATGCCGATCGTGACCGAGACGGAGACCGATCCCATGATAGCCGCGAGCGACGACTCGGTCGGCCAGCCGGCCAAGACCCGGATCAGGACCGAACCGGTTCGCCCCGCCAGGATGCCGACGGCGCCGCCGAGCACGCTGAGCACGACGGCCTCGACGAGGAACTGCTGGAGGATGTCCTTCGGGCTGGCCCCCACCGCCATCCGCAGGCCGATCTCGCGGTAGCGCTCGGTGACCGAGACGAGCATGATGTTCATGATCCCGACGCCGCCGACGACCAGCGAGATCAGCGCGACGCTTAGGAGCAGCCCGGCGACAAGCGCGACCGTCGATTGCACGGCCCGGATGACCTCGGTGAAGTCGCGGACGTCGAAGTCGTCTTCCTGGCCCGGTCCGACTTGGTGCCGCTCGCGCAACAGCTCGGTGATTTGCGCCATCGCGGCCGGGATCTCCTCGGTGGACTGGGCGCGGACGAGGATCGTATCGACATTGGAAAACCGCTCCAGCTTGGGCGTGTCCGCCTTCTGGGTGGCCGACTGGGCCGGATAGAGCCCGGTCAGCGAGCGCGGGTAGCGGCGGGAGAGCAGGTTGAGCTGCTGGCCGAGGTCGGTCGCGCTCGCGGCCGTCTGGTTCGTGTTGGGCGACGACGCGGCGCTGACGCGGAACTTGATGGTCGTCCAGGGGGCGAGCAAAATGTCGTCCTGGTCGATCCCGATGATGTCCGTCCCCTTCTTGCTCAATACGCCGATCACCTTGAGTGGCACGTCGTTGACGAAGACCTCCTTGCCCAGCGGCGATTCGTCCTGGAACAGCTCGTGCACCAGGGTCTGGCCGAGCAGGCAGACCATGCTGACGTCGTGGACGTCCTGGTCGGTGAACGGCTCGCCTTCCTTCAGGTGCTCCCACTCGCGGACTCGGAGCAGACCCTGCGTGGTGCCGTAGATGTAGATCGGGACCCAGTTCTTGTTGCCGTAGACCACCTGCTGGCGGGCGTAGACGATCGGGGCCAGGCTATCGACGGATGGACATTCGTTGAGGATCGCCTCGGCATCCTCGGGGGTCAGCGTCTTGATCGTCCCGCTGCCGAGGCTGACGCCGTTGCTCGACGCCGCCCCAGCCTGGACCAGCAGGCCGTTGGCGCCGGTGCTCTCGAGGATCTGCTTGATCGCCGCCGCCGACCCCTTGCCGATCTCGGCGATCGCAATCAGCGAGGCCACGCCGATGATGATCCCCAGCGTCGTCAGGACCGAGCGCAGGACGTTGCGCCGGAGCGAGCGCAGGGCCATCACCGTGGTCCGGATGAAGAACCGGACGTGGCTGCGTCGGCCGGCGCGGCGGGTCGGTCCGACGGGCGCCGGCGGCTCCTTCCCATCCGGCAGAGGGAGCTCGTGCGAGATGGTGCCTGCGTCGGTTCCGGCGGCGTCGACCTCGTCTTCCTCGATGAGGCCGTCGCGCATGTGGATGATCCGCCCGGCGTGGGTCGCGACCGATGGGTCGTGCGTCACCAGGAGGATCGTGATCCCGTCCTCGGCGTTGAGCTTCTGGAAGATCCCCAGGATCTCCTCGCCGGTCTTCGAGTCGAGGTTGCCGGTTGGCTCGTCGGCGATCAGGAGCGAGCCGCGGTTGATCAGGGCCCGCGCGATGGCCACGCGCTGCTGCTCGCCGCCGGAGAGCTGCGACGGCTCGTGATCAAGCCGGTCGCCCAGCCCGACGCGCTCCAGCAGGCGACGCGCCCGCTCGCGGCATTCGCGCTCGGAGATGTCTTGCTGGGCATAGGCCAGGGGCATCATCACGTTTTCGAGCGCCGAGAGGCGGGGGAGCAGGTTGAAGTTCTGGAACACGAACCCGATCTTCTGGTTGCGGATCAGGGCGCGTTCCGCTTCGGGGAGCCCGGTGACCTCCTGGCCGTCGAGCCAGTAACGCCCGGAGGTCGGCCGGTCGAGCGAGCCGAGGATGTTGATCAGCGTCGTCTTGCCCGAGCCCGAGGCGCCCATCAGGGCGACCATCTCGCCGCGCGCGATCGCCAGCGAGATCCCCTTGAGCACGGGGACGCCGAGCTTGCCGCGGTCGTAGGTCTTGCGGATCACTTCGAGTTCGAGCGAAATCATCGCCTGCTCCTGCCCGGCCGGGGCGCCCACCCTCCGCGCGAGCTGTCATAAAATAACACTTCTTATTTCTTAATCTTGTCGTTCTTGATTTTGGGCAGGAAGGGCGATCCCGTGTCCTCGTCGCTCTCTTCGGCCGCCTGGCCGAGGACCACCTCCATCCCCTCGCGCACGCCGCGGACGATCTCGGACAGGATGCCGTCGGTCACGCCGACGCCGACGGCGATCGGCCGGACGAATTCGCCGTGCTTGACCCAGAGGGTGCCCGGCACGCCCGATTCGGTCGTGGCCTTGGGACGGGCCTTCTCGCCACGCGGGGCGGCCGCGCGCTGACGAAGCTCGGTTGCGAACGCCTCGCGTGCCTCGGGGGCGACCTGCTGGATGCGGGGCTGCCAGCGCAGGGCCGCGTTCGGGACGAGCAGCGCGCTCTTCCGCTCCTCGACCTCGAACTGGACCCGTGCCGTCAGGTAAGGGAGGAGCTTGCCGCTCGTGTTATCGACGTCGATGACCACCGTGTAGGTGACGACGCTCTGCGTCATGCTCGCGTTCAGTCGGATCTGCGCGACCTCGCCGCGGAACGTCTCGTGCGGGAAGGCCCCCACAGTGAACCGCACCCCCTGGCCCACGTGGATCGCGCCGACGTCGGTCTCGTTGACCGAGGCCCAGATCTCCATCTTGCTGAGATCCTTGGCGATCAGGAAGAGGCTCGGCGCGTTGAGGCTGGCCACGACCGTCTGGCCGATGTTCACCCGGCGATCGAGGATGACCCCTTTCACGGGTGATCGGATCGTGGTGTACCCCAGGTTGACGGTCGCTTCTTCGAGGTTGGCCTTCGCCAGTTCGACCGAGCTCTCGCTCAGGGCGAAGCTGGCCTTGGCCGTCTCGTAGCTGGCCAGCGCATTGTCGTGTTCCTGCGCCGAGATGGCGCGGCTGTTGACCAGCCGCTGGACGCGATCGAGCTCGCGCGTGGCCTGTCTCAGCTTGGCCTGGGCCTGCTGCACGTCGGCCTCGGCCTTGGCGACGTTGGCCCGCATCTGGTCGACGCGGGCCTTGAACAGCGCGTCGTCGATGCGGGCGAGCACGGTCCCCTGCTCGACCGGCGAGCCATAGCTGATCGGCTTGCTCGGGTCGCGCGGGTCCTGGCCGAAGCGCTGGATCTCGCCGGCAATCTGGACGCCGACATCGACGACCTCCTCGGGCTCGAGCGTCCCCGTCGCGTTGATCGTGGCCAGGAGGTCGCCCCGCTTGACCTGGGCCGTTCGGTACGAGACGCGCTGGTTGCGGACGTCGTTCCAGTACCAATAGCCGGCCGCCCCGCCGCCCCAGAGCACGAGCAAGATGAAGAGAAGTTTTTTCATGAGAGGAACCTCGCCGGGCCGGCCGTGCCGAACATCGAAGGTGGTCACCCCGGCGTTGATGATGGCCTAGACGCGCTGGTCCTGGACAACGTGATATTCACCGTCGAACATCCGGCCCGAGTCGAGCCGGACGACCCGATCGGCCAGGTGGAGATAATCTTCGTCGTGGGTGATGACCAGGAGCGTCTTGCCCCGGGCCCGCCACTCGGGCATCAGTTCAAGATAAAAGATTTTCTTGAAATGGGCATCCTGATTCGAGGCCCACTCGTCGAGGACACAGATGGGTCGGTCTTCCAGGAGCGCGGTCAGGAGGGCCAGCCGCTTGCGCTGGCCTTGCGAAAGGTCAGTCGTCGAGAAGGCGCCCCCCTCGACGCGGACCAGATCGTCCAGCTCCAGCCGGGCGAGGACGTCATGCGCCCGGTCGTCGAGCCCGAGCGGGTCGAGGCCTTGGAGCGTCTTGAACAGGTAGCCGTCGGTGAAGACGACCGAGAAGAGCTGGCGGTAGGCATCCAGGCCCTCGGGCAGGACCGGGCGGCCGTCGAGCCGGATCGTCCCTCTCTCGGGAGTGTAGAGCCCCGCGAGCAGCTTGACCAGGGTCGTCTTGCCGCTGCCGTTGCCCCCGACGAGGAACACCAGTTCCTCGGGGCGGAGCATCAGGTCGATCGGGCCGAGGGTGAACTCGCTCAGCCCGCAGTCATTCCTGTGGTGGTAGGTGTAGGTCACATCCCGGAGCTCGAGCGAGGATCGGAACGACGGCGGGCCGGCCGGGGCGGCGGCCGGCTCCTTCTCGTCCACCGCCTGGAGCGACAGGCCGAGCGACTCGATCTTGAGCAGCGAGACCCGTGCGCGGCTCAGGATCGGGATCCAAGTCAGGATGACCTCGAGCGGCGACATGATGTAGAGGACAACCAAAACCGCCCCCGCGAGCGCCGGTCGGCTGATCTCGTGGAGCGCCGGGAGGACGAAAAGGAGGATGCCGATGAAGCCGAAGAACGCAAGCAGGCCCCAGCTCCCCGCCATCGCGAAGAGCGTCGCGGCGGCGACGTTGCGGTCGCGGATGGTCGCGGTCGTCGTTTCGAGCGAGTCGTCGAGGAAGGCGTCCCGCCGTCCCCGGTGGAGTTTCAGCTCGCGGAACCCCGCGATCATCGATCGGAATTGGCTCATCAGCTCGTCCTGCCCGGCGCGGGCAAGCCGGAGCTGGCGCACGCCCTTCGCTCCCAGGAGCTGATACCCCACGAGTCCCGGCACCGCGACCGCCAGCCCGCAAGCCAGCACCGGGGCCGAGAGCCAGCCGACGAACGCCAGGCAGGCGACCACGATCGGCGCGTTGATGCAGAACAGCGGGATGCCGATCAGCGCGTTGGCGACGAGGACGATGTCCTCGGTCAGCACCGCGAGCACCGCCGCGGGGTCGAGCGCCTCGAACTGCCGCAAAGGGACCGCCAGGATCGCCCGGCAGAGGTGAAGGGAAAGCTTCGAGACCGAGCCCTGCGCCAGCCGGACCATCGAGGCCTGCGCTACGGTCCGCGTCAGCGCCATGACGAGGCAAAGCCCGGCGAACGCGGCGCCCAGAGCCCGCGCCGAGGCCGTCTCGCGGCTCAGTTCCGCCTGGATCAGCGCGATCAGCCCGACGCCGCTCAACCCGCCGACGACTCCGGCGAGCACCGACAGGACGACCACGCCACGCGATTCTCTCAGCAGGAACGAAACCAGTCTCATCTCGCAAAGGTTCCAAAATCCTCATTTCAAATATTAAATTAATTATTTGTAATTTAGCTTATACCATTCGCGATCTCCTCCCTCACGATCTCGGCCACGCGCCCCACGGCCGGGTGCCTGAGCAGCGTGTGATGGTTCCCGCGCAGGACATGGGCCGAGACGCCCCCCCGGGCCAGTCGATCCCAGCCCAGCGTGGGGTCGGCTCGTTTCCAGGACCTCGTTTCCTCGGCCACGAGCAGGACCAGGCGGCCCGGATCATCGCCGGGCGTGTAACCTTTCAGGGCCAGGAGATTCGCCTTGAAGACGGCCACGAGCCCGCGGGCCCGGTCGGGGCCGAACTCGG
>JBKOZB010000129.1:0-5551 GCA_046744225.1 Planctomycetota bacterium
ATCGCCACGACGTCGAGGCCGTCGGCGACTCGCAGCGTGACCTCGGAATTGACGGAGCCGGGTACGATCTTCACGATGGTGCCTTTGAGCACATTCCGGGCGGACAGCTTCATGGCAGGTTTCTCCAGGCGGACGAGAAGACTGTGGGGCGTCGGGACAGTACCTCCGGGCGCAGTACGAGCGGCTTCGCGCCCCTCGTGTCCGCGACCATCTTAGCGCGCGCGGACCTCGGCGGCCACCTCTTCCATCCGTTCCGGAGGAATCTCCATCAGCGAGCTCGGCGGGTTCAGCGGTGGCTCGGGTCGGTGTCGGTGGGCTGGTAGAGGGGGAGGTAACGGTAATAGACCTCAAGCGTCAGGATCGAGAGCGAGGTCAGGAAGAGCCGGCCCCCAGCGCGGGAGGCCCAGCGGTCGGGCTGGGGTTGGAACGGGTCCCAGCTCCCGCGGTCGCACCCCGCGCCCTTGACCTGCATGCCGATGAGGCCCTCGCGCACCCTGACGTTCCAGCGCTCCCAGTCCTTATTCTGCATGGGCGCGTGTCATCACCTGCCGGCCCGAGAAGGGGGCGGCCACGTCCTCGGCGTGCAGTTGATAGCCCGCCACCTTCGCGCCCGAAAGTCCCACATTCTCTTTATGGTGGGGTGCATTCTGACCGGAAGCCGCCGGGTCAGGCGAAGATTCGGTCCACCGCGAGTCGCCAGCCAGGGACGGCGGGTTCGGCATCGGCCTCTTGGCCAGGGATGAAGACGACCGGCTGGTCAGGGGAATCTGCTCGATACTTTCGTACGAGGTGATTGATGGGGTCTACATCCCAGACGACTGCGGTGCCCGCCTCGAAGTAGTCGGTCCGCTTTGTCGCCATCTCGATCTCGGCCGCATCACCGTAGTCGCCCTCGCTCCGGACCTCGACGGCAAAAGTCGGCGGCCCTTCGAGGAACCGCATCTCATTGGGCGGGAAGGGACCGAGGAAATAGGAAGCGTCCGGTGAGAAGGATTGACGACCCGAGGTGAGTTGAGTGACGGCGAATCCGATATTGTCACCGTAAGCCTCGCCTCGGCCGGTGGCCTCGGCGTAGTCGTCGAGGCTGCGGGTGATCCGGAACGCGACACGGCTCGGCCTGCGACCGGTGGGCATGAAGTGGACAATCCTCCCGGCGATCAGCTCCGCTTTGCCCTTGACGCGGTAAAGGTCGTCAAGGCTCGCGGCAGTTCCGGTTCCCGACGACATTGCAGAGCCCTCCTCGGGTGCCAAAGGCTGGCCTTGGAGCCATCATGATACCAGAATTCGCGCCTTCGGAAAAACCGACGACCCGGGCTCAATCGGCGACGACCTGCAACTCCCACCAGCCGAGGCGCTCCAGCGGCTCGCGCACCAGCTCGGCGTCGGCGGTGATGACGGCGACCAGCGCCTCGGGGCGGATCTGCCGCGCGGCGGCGGCGGCGAGCGAATTGACGGTCACGCCGTCGAGTCGCCCGGCGAATCCGACGTGGTGGTCAGGCGGCAGGCCATGGACGAACAGGCTCGCGTAGCACGAGACGAGGGCCGACGGCGTCTCGAACTGCCGCGCCTGCCCTTCGATCAACGCGCGGCGGGCGTCGTCCAGCTCCGCGGCCGTCGGCGGACAGTCACCGACCAGGGCCTCGACCTCGTGGCGCAGGTCCTCCAGCGCCTCGGCCAGGCGGTCGGTCTGAAGCGACGCACCGATGAAGAACGGTCCGGCCCCCCGGCGGCAATCGAAGTGGCTCCGCACGCCGTAGGTGAACCCTTTTTCCTCGCGCAGCCGGGCGTTGAGCCGCGAGGTGAACTGGCCGCCGAGGAGCTGGTTCAGGACGAGCACGTCGGTGAAGTCGGGGTCGAGCCGACGCAGGCCGACGTGGCCGACCCGGACGACCGCCTGCGCCGCCCCGGTTCGGTTGAGCAGGAGGATGCGCGGGCGGCGGCCGCGCTCGGGGGTCGCGACCTCGGGCCGCGCGACCTCGGGGCCGGTCCAGCCGGCGAGCCGCTCGTCGAGCGTCTCGGCCAGGCGGTCGGGGTCCACGTCGCCGGCCACGATGCAGGCCGCATGGCTCGGGCCATGGAACCGCTCGTGGAACCGCCGCAGGTCGTCGCGCGACAGCCGGGCGACCAGCGCCTCGTCGCCGTCGATCGGCAAGCGGTACGGATGCTCGCCGTCGTAGAGCGCGCGGAGCAGGCCGCGATAGGTCCGCGCCTCGGCGCTGTCGCGCTCGGCGCGGAGCGCGGCGAGCGTCTGCCCATGGACCCGTTCGAACTCTGACTCAGGGAATGTCGGGTTCCGCAACACGTCCACCGCTAGGTCGAGGCTGGCCGGCAGGTGCGGCGTCAGGCACTGCACGCAGACGTACGAGCCATCCCAGCCGCAACTGGTCGAGAGGGTCGTCCCCATCTCCTCGGCCTCGCGTGCCAGGTCGAACGACGAGCGGGTGGCGGTCCCCTCATCCATCAGGTCCGCGGTCAGTTGTGCCAATCCACCATGTTCCACCGTTTGTCGGCTCGCGCCCCCCGCGAGGATGAAGGTGGCGGCGACGATCGGCAGGTCGCGGCGGGGGATGACCCAGAGCGGAATCCCGCACCGTAAAGTGCGGACCTCGGGCCGAGGGGCGCGGAACGGGGCCGCCGGCGCGCTCTTGGGGGCGACCGACCGGTCGAGTACCGGGCTCGGCACGACGATCGCGGCCGACCGGCCGACGACAGTCAGGGCGACCCGAGGGCGCCCGGCGACGTGATGCCGGGCCACGTCGCGGACCGCCTCGGGCGTGACCCGCTGGTAGCGCTCGAAGTCGGAGGTGATCCGGCCCGGGTCGCCGAGGTAGGTGTTGTAGGCGTTGAGCCGGTCGGCGACGCCGCCGAAGCCGCCGATGTTCTCGAGTGCGAAAAAGAATCCGGCGAGCCGGCCGTTCTGGACCCGCGCCAACTCGCCGTCGGCCACGCCCGAGTCGGCAATCGCTTCGAGCTCGGCATCGACCAAGGCGCGCGCCCGGTCCCGCGACTGGCCGGGGCGGAGCGTGACCGTGACGCCGAATGACCCGCCCAGCTCGCGGCCCGACTGGTAGGCCGAGACGTCCTGTGCCAGTTCCTGGTCGACGACGAGCTTGCGGTAGAGCCGGCTCGACTTGCCACGGGCCAAAATGTCGGCCAGGAGCAGGAGCGAGGCGTCGTCGTCGTGGAAATGGCGGACGGTCGGCCAGGCGAGATAGAAACGGTCGAGCTCGACGCGGTCGTGCAGAGTGATCTCGAGATTTTCATCGAGCCGGGCCTCGGAAGCCCGGGGCCGGGGTGCCTTCGCCCCCCCGGCGAGCGGGCCGAAGTAGCGCTCGGCCAGGGCCAGCGCCCGGTCCTCGTCGATGTCGCCGACCAGGCAGAGGCTTGCGTTGCTCGGGACGTAGTAGCGACGGAAGAACGCCTCGACGTCGTCGCGGGTCGCGGCCTCGACGTCCTCCATGACGCCGATCGTCAGCCAGCTATACGGGTGATCGGGGGGATACAGCGCCTCGACCAGGTGTTGCCAGACCATGCCGTAGGGACGGTTGGCGTAGTTCTGGCGATACTCGTTCTTGACAACGTCTTTTTGAATCCGCAACTTGGCATCGCTGAGCGCCGGGAGAAGATGACCCATCCGGTCCGACTCCATGGCCAGGGCGAGCTCGACATGGGCGGCCGGGATGTCCTCGAAATAGTTGGTTCGGTCGGTCGAGGTCGAGCCGTTGATGCTGGCGCCCAGGCGCTGGAGCGGCTTGAAGAAGTCGCCCGGATAATGCTCGGAGCCCTCGAACATCAGGTGCTCGAACAGGTGCGCGAACCCCCGCTGCCGCCGCTCCTCGTTCTTGGAACCGACGTGGTACCAGAGATTCACGGCGACGATCGGCAAGTGGCTTTGATGCCGAACAACCACGTCAAGGCCGTTGGACAGCGTGGTTTTTGTAAACCGGAACTCGGGCAGTCGAAGCGACAATGTCATGGGGCGCGGGAGGTTCTCGGGGTCCGCGGACGTTTTTTTGGGTCACAAACTCACGATACCGAAAGTATAGGGTTAATGCCTATCCGATCCGGGTATCGCATTCGACCCTCTTGAGCACGGCCTCCTCACGTCCCATACTTGTCGCGATCGGGACTTTCTCTTTCCCGCATGCATGGGTACGATACAATGCCCCTTCAAGGAGAATCGGGGAAGAATTCTCAAAATTTTCCAAGACGGTTCGGACCGGCGGCGACCGGCGGGGCGGTCGGTACGATCGGGTCGGCTCCCCGTGGCTCGGACACGAAGGTCAATTCCATCAGGTTGGCCCCGGCGCCGCGCGGCGAGGGCGTTGAGCCGTCGCGTCGCGGAAAGGCACCGAGATCGCTAGGGCACCTCAACAAGGCCGGATTGTGAACTGGGACGACATCATCATCGACGCCTCCGCGACCGACACCGGAATGCGCCGGTCCAATAACCAGGACAGCTACTCGGTTGTCCGCGCCCCGACCGTCGAAACCTGGAGGCAGCGCGGTCACCTGTTCATGGTGGCCGATGGGATGGGTGCGCACGCCGTCGGCGAACTGGCGAGCAAGATGGCGTGCGACAACATCCCGCACAACTACAACAAGACCAAGACCGGCAGCCCCGCCGAGGCGATCACCAAGGCGTATCGCGAAGTCGGAACGCTAATCCACAGCCGGGCCAGTGCCAACAAAGACTTCCAGGGGATGGGGACGACCTGCTCCACCCTCCTGCTCTTGCCCGAGGGGGCGCTGATCGCCCACGTCGGCGACTCGCGCGTCTACCGCATCCGGAATGGTCGGATCGACCAGCTCTCGTTCGATCACAGCTTGGTCTGGGAACTGGTCCGGCGCAACCACCTGAGCGCCGAGGACGCGCATTTGGCCGTCCCCCGGAACGTCATCACGCGGAGCCTGGGCCCCGACCCGACCGTCGAGGTCGACATCGAAGGCCCCCTGGCCGTCGAGCCGAACGACGTCTACCTGCTCTGCTCCGACGGGCTTTCCGGCCCGATCGCCGACCCCGAACTCGGGGCCTTCGCCGGCCACTTCCATCCCGGGGACGCCTGCCGTTACCTCCTGAACCTGGCCAACTTGCGCGGCGGGCAAGACAACATCACGGTCGTCATCCTGCACATCGGCACCTGGGTCGAGCCCGACACCGCCGAGTACCTGTCTACGACCCAGGCGAAGGATTCGGCCGACGGCAAGAAGGAGAAGAAGCGGTTCGGCCTGGCGAGCCTCTTCGGGCCGCGGAACAAGACACCGGCCACGGCGACGGTCGAGGACCACCCGTATCGGACCGCCGAGTGCCCGATCACGAAGGAGCTGATGGACAAGTACCTGGAGCTGACCCGCCGGGCTCAGGCACACGCCGTCGAGCACGCCTGGTCGCTCGACTGGACCCAGTTCACCAAGTATCGCCGGGGCGAAGCCGAGGCCCGCGCCGCCAGCAACTTCCGGGCGGCGCTCCGCGCGCTGGGCGAGATGATGGTCCTGCTCGGCCAGGCCGCCCGCTTCCACCGCAAAGCCAGCAACGCCGGCTGATCGGACC
>JBKOZB010000237.1:0-12114 GCA_046744225.1 Planctomycetota bacterium
GGCCGTCCGCGCCCGGCTGGAGGCCCGCCTCAAGGCGCGAGCCGACGGGGAAGACTGGGCCGGAGTCGAGGCCACCCTGAAGGAGTTCCAGCGGCTTCCCGGCCGCGAGACCTTCGCCTCCCGGCTCGCCCAGCTCGAGGACGCCGCAGCGCAGCAGCAGGCCCAGACCAAGACTCCCATCCTGACCAAGACCGCGCAGGCACAGATCACCGACGTCCAGGCACTGATCGACCGCTACCTCGACGACGTGATCTTCCGCGCCTACGCCGACTCACTCGACAAGGCGATGACCGCCCCGGCCGCCAAGGAGGCCGCCAGTCCGGCCACCCCAAGATAAGAATGGAAAAATGATGAAATGGAAGATGATAAATGATAAACTTAAAATCTCATATTAAGTTTATCATTTGTCATCTTCCATCCATGTAACCTCATTTCGCCGCGCTCGCCTCGGCCCCCTCGTTCGCGCTCGCGGCACCCATCCCGAACATCTTGGCGAGCTTCGCCCCGCCCCGGAAGAGGCGCTGAAGGGCGGGGGTCGAGAGCCGGTCGATCTGGCAGTACCAGGTCGTCACCATCCGGGTGAATTCGAGCATCTTCTCCAGTTGCTCGCGGGTGTACTCCTCCGACGGGTCGCCCGACTTTGCCTCGCGCACGCAATGCTCCAGCAGGGCGATGGTCGGGTCCATCTCGCGCCGCTTGCGCTCGGCCATGATGACCCGGAAGGTCTCCATCACGTCCTTCAGCGCCTCGAACCGGTCGCGGCGGTCGCCGATGATATGGACCCGGCGGACCACCCCCCACGTGATCAGCTCGCGGAGGCTCGTCGAGACGTTCGACCGGCTCACGTCGAGCAGTGTGCTGATCTCCTCGGCATCGAGCGCCTCGGGCGATACGAACAGGAGGGCGTGCACCTGGGCCATCGTCCGGTTGATCCCCCAGGCCTGGCCCATCTCGCCCCAGTGGAGCACGAACTTCTTGGCAGCGGGAGTGAGTACCACGGTATGTTCCGCGATGTCTGACCAAACAGTTCCTACTGAAAGAATACTTCAAACCGTGGCCTCGCAGCAAGGGTGGGGTCGAGAGGAAGAGGCGTCCCGAAACCGGGTCAGAAGCCGACCCCGACGTGGTGCGCGCTGGCCCTGGATGAGCATCGAGAACTTGCCGCCGGCCGGCTCGCCGTGATGGCGGCGCGTGGGGACGAAGTAGAACATCGTCATCGAGAGAGGCTGCCGGGCTTCCATCCCTTCGAGAACCGGGCGCCGGCTGCGGGCGCTGCGTGCCCTCCAGCGAATGCGATCTTCCTTGCCGCACCCCCTTCCGTGGAACGGTACGCCCGGACTTTGCGCCAGCCCGGCCCTCCTCCTGGTGAGATCGGCCGGACGTCCTGGCTTCCCGATTCAAAATGGGCGTCCTGGGGGCCGAGGGCGCTCTACTTGTCGGTTTGCGTGGTGACAAGGACTTTACCAGCGGCATCGCGGCCGAGTGCGACGGAGCGTTCGCCGAGCCGGAAGACGAGGGCGCCGGACTCGGGGCGGTTCTCCACCAATTCGCCCGAGGCGTGCAGGTCGAGGCCGCATTCGCTCAGGTAGCGGAGGAACGCGGGGTCCTGATCGACGACGCGGACGACGCGGAACTGCTGGCCGCGGGCGAGCGACGAGAGGGGGCTGCCCGCCGTCTCGGTCAGCGACCCGTCGGCGCGGGGGATCGGGTCGCCGTGCGGGTCCACCTCCGGGTGGCCGAGGAAGGCGTCGATCCGGTCGATCAGCCGCTCGGAGGCCGCGTGCTCCATATGCTCGGCCTCCGCGTGGACCTCGTCCCAGGGCATGTTCAGGGTCTGGACCAGGAACAGCTCGAGCAGACGATGACGCCGGATCACCTTCATGGCCAGCCGCTGCCCCGAGACGGTCAACCGCGCCCCTTCGTACGGGGTATACGTGGCCAGGTCGGCCTCGGAGAGTGTCTTGAGCATCCCCGTGACCGTGCCGGGCGAGACGTTCAGCGCCTGGGCGAGCTCGCCCGTCCCGACCGTATCGCGCTGGTGGTCGCGGGCGGCGATCAGGGCGATCGTCTTCACGTAGTTCTCGACGGTCAAGCTGGGCACGATCGGACCTCAACCAAACCAGGATCGCGAGGCGAAGGGACGGCGGGTGCGCCCTTAATCGTAGCGTGCCCCGGTCGATGACGGAAAGAGATTCCCTGATTCGCCACTCTTCGCGGAGCGAAGTCGTTCGCGGATGGCAGATGGCAAATGACAGATGACAAACGCCGAAGAAGTGCTGACCGAGGAAAGAGCGCATCAGGCGCCTGATTCGCGCCCTCGCGAGTTGTCATCTCTCCTCTGTCATTTGCCATCCGTCATTCGTCATCGAACACAGCCCATCGCACTCATTCACCGCCGTCCCAGCCCGCCTCATCTTGGTGGCCCAGATCGGGAGCGGCGGTGCCGGTCGGCTCGCCCATGCGGAGCCAGACGGCCTTGAGGTAGGCGCCTTCGAGGGCCTCGAGGCCGACCGGGTGGTCGGGCGCTGCGCCGGTCACGGCGAGGACCTGGGCCGACCGCCCCGCCTTCCGCGCCGCGGCGCGGAGCAGGACGAGGAACTCCTCGGGCGAGAGCAGGCCCGAGCACGAACAGGTCAGCAGCAGGCCCCCCGGCTCGACCAGGCCCATCGCCAGGACGTTGAGGTCGAAGTACTTGCGCTTGCCCGAGGCGATCTCGAGCCGGCCCGGGATCAGCTTGGGGGGATCGAGCACGAGCACACCGAAGGACCGGCCGTTGACCGCCATCTGCCGCAGGTAGCCGAAGGAGTCGGCGTGGACGAACGTCGGGCGGACCTGGTTCGCGTTCGCGTTGTCGCGGGCCAGGGCGATCGCCTTCTCGTCGAGATCGACGCCGGTCGCCTCGCGCGCCTGACCCCGCGCCAGGGCGTACAGGCTGAAGCCGCCGGTGTAGCAGCAGACGTCGAGCACCGACCGCCCTGCGGTGAACTTCGCCAGCGCCCGCCGGTTGTCGCGCTGATCGCAGAAGAAGCCGGTTTTGTGGCTTCCCTCGAAGACGACGCGGAACCGGACCCCGTTCTCCACGATCGTGACGCGCGGGGGGAGCTTCGGGCTGGCAACCGGCCGGCCCGAAAAGTCCTCGGCCAGCGCGATCCTCTCGTCCACGTGCACCCGGACGTGCCGGGTCCCGAGCCGCTCGGCGACCAGGTCGAGGATCGGCCCGATCCGCTGATACATCCCCAGGCTGAAGACCTCGGCCGAGAGCACGTCGTCGAACCGGTCGATGATGAGCCCCGAAAGGCCGTCCCCCTCGGCATGGACGACGCGGTAGGCGTTGGTCGCCTCGTCGAGCGCGAGCACTTCACGACGAAGGGCCAGAGCGCGGTCAATCCGGCGGGTCCAGAAGTCGAGCCCCGGCGGCGCGGTCCCCGGCGCGAGCAGGCGGAGGCTGATCTGCGACCGGCCGTTCCAGAGCCCGAACCCGATCGGCAGCTGGTCGCGATCGACCACGCGCACCAGGTCGCCGTCGGCCGGACGCGCCCGGCCCACCGGGCCGATCACCATCTTGCGGTAGACGAATGGGTGGTTCCCCGCGGCGCGAACGACCACGACCGGCAGCTCGCCCGGGGGCTCCAACGGCCGGTCGGGAAATGTCGTCGCGGCGGGCGGGTCCGGTTCGGATCGAGGCCGGCGGGCCATCGTCATCGCTCTTGATGCCAGATGCCGGATCACAAATGGCAAATACTCTCTTCCATGTTATCGTTTTCAAACAGCATCAGAACTCGTCGTCCTCGTCGCCGAGATCTTCATCGGTGTCGGCTTCCGCGAACTCGTTGCGGACGATCCGCCGGAGCCGGACGAGCAGCGCCGTGGCGTAGCGCTGGACGGACAATTGCTTGGTCATGACGGGTTCGGAGGCGGCGGTCAGGGGGATGGCGGTGAGGAGCCGGTGGGCCTGGGCCAAGCTCTCCCAGCCGACTTTCAGGACGCCCTGCGCGGCGTGAGGGTCACCCTTCGCCAGGCGAAGGGCCTGCCGCGCCTTCTTCAAGCCCGCCTGTGCCTGCCGGAGTTGCCGCAGCGCGGCGCCGGGACTCATCTCGGGCATCAAGGCTCCCTCTCGCGATCGCATGACATGGCATGTTCCGCCCCGTTGACTCAGGGTATACTTTACAAAGGGTTTGGACCCAGGTTCAATCGCGATTCGATCCGGGAGCCGTTCCTATGAGCAAGGACCACGACAGTGATGCCGCCGTGGCCGAACCGATCGTCATCACCAAGACCGCACCCCGCGCCCGGACCAAGCCCGAAAAACAGACCCAGCGACAGCCTCCCTATAACGTCGTGATCCTGAACGACGAGGAGCACACGTTCCCGTACGTGATCGAGCTGTTAATCAAGATCTTCGGGCACTCGGTCCCGACCGCCGAGGAGCTGACCTTGAGGATTCACATCACGGGCCGGGCGGTCGTCTACACGACGCACAAGGAGAAGGCCGAGCTGAAGCGCGACCAGGTCCTCGCCTACGGGCCCGACCCACGGATGAGCATCTCCAAGGGCCCGCTCGGCTGCTACATCGAGCCGGCGCCGACCGACTGAGTCGTCGGGATGGCCGCCTGCACCCGGCACGTCAGGTCCTCGACCGTGTCCTTGGCAACCTGCGCCACTTCGTCGAGTGACATCCCGACGGCCTCGGTGCCAAGCCGAAGCGCCAGGTAATCTTCGAGCAGGCCGAGGAGCGGGTCGGGTACGTCGGTCGTCCAGCCGAGCGTCTTGCGAATCTTGGGCGCGGCCACGGCCACCCCCATCGCGACCGCCGCGCCGAGGGGCATCGCCCAGGGCTCCTCGATCCCCTCTTCCTTCATCATGGTCTTGGCCACCCACGCCCCCGCCACGCCCCGGACCAGGAGCGGAAGGAGCGTGTCGCGGCTCGGGATCCATGGAAGCTTGTCGACGGCCAGCTCGCCGAGCGCCGCCAGCGCCCAGTTCTTCCGGTCCGGCCGGCCAGTCGCCTGCGCCAGCAAGGCCGGGCCGAGCATCGACCGCAGGCCCGTCACCACCGCGAGCTTCATCGCCTTCTCGAAGGATGCGTTCGCCATCGCTGCCGACTCCCCCAAGTTGTCCGTTGGGACCTTGCCCCGGACGCTCCGCGCCCTCGGCGTGGCGTTCGAGGCCCAGCCGCCCTGCCGAAACGATCTCCGATTCCCATTCGACATGCAAGCGCGAGACCACCGCCCAAGAATCGTGAGAAGAATGGTTCTCAGTTGCCTGTTTCGCTCGATTCGGCCCGGATTGCGGCGGGAAGTCCCGTGGTGATGTCGGGAAACCGGAGGGACACGCGCAGCACCTCGCGCATCCGCCGGTTCGAGACCCGTTTGTTCGCCTCGTCGCGGCGTGCCTCGGACAGGCCTGGGGTAGGGTTTTCGAACCGGGGCGTGGGGGCGTGCAAGAGTCGCGCGGCCAGGGTGTAATACTCGCGGCGCGTGAGGGGCCGATCGTCGCTCGCCAGGTAGAGCTCGCCCGGCGCACCCCGGTCGAGGGCGGCGATCGCGGCCTCGGCGGCATCGTCGATATGGATCATGTTGAGGAACCTGGCCGGGTCGCCCACGATCGGCTCGCCCCGCTCCAGGCTCGCCCGGCGCACGATGCGACCCGGCCCGTACAGGCCCGAGTACCGCACGATGACGACCGGCAAACCGCGCTCGTCCCCGACGCGCCGGGCCAGCTGCTCTGCGTCGAGGGCCACCCGCCCCGCCTCGTGCGTCGGCTCGGTTGGCGACGCTTCATCGACCCACTCGCCCTCCGTTTGACCGTAGACCCCGGTCGAGCCGACATAGACGAGTCGCCCGGCTCGGCCGGCGAGCCGATCCAGGGCGTGGCGAAGTCCCTCGACGTAGACCGTTCGCATCGCGACCCCAGCCGAGCGGTCGAATCCGACGCAATAGAGCACGCGATCGGCCACGGGCCAACCCGCGAACGAGCCGAGGTCGAGCACGTCGGCGATCACGGGCTCGATGCCCAGGTTCGCGAGGGTCGGAGCCCGCTCCACGGAGCGCGTCGTGCCGAGCACGCGCTCGCCGTAACGGGCGAGCCGTGCGCCGACACGCCGGCCGAGATAGCCGCAGCCGACGATCAGGGTCGTCATGGCGTTGCCTCGGGCTCGATCGGGTCCGCCAGAGGAGAAGCTGGGGCTTCGGACCTGGGACAGCCGGCGTCGAGATAGTTCTGCAAGAGGATCTGCGCGGCGAGCATGTCGCGAAGGGCCTTCCGCTTCTGTCGCTTGAGGCCCGAGGCGATGAGCGTGTCCTCGGCCTCGACGGTCGTGAACCGCTCGTCGAAGTAGACCACGGCGCGGCCGGTGGCGCCGGCCAGCCAGTCGCCCCAGGTGCGGGCGAGCGAGGAGCTGGTCCCCTCGCGTCCGCCCGTGTGCAGGGGAAGGCCGATGACGATCCAATCCACCTCGTGCTCGCGGACCAGGTGTTGAAAGTGCCGGGTATCCTGCGCCAGGTCGCGCCGCTCGTAGACCTCCAGGGGCGTGGCGATCACCCCCCTCGGGTCGCTGATCGCCGCGCCGACCCGTCGCGTCCCAAAATCGAGGCCCAACACCCTTGGCATCTCTTTTCTCGGTCGTCTCTCCGCGATCTCCGCGTCCTCGGCGGTGAGATGTCTTCTCTTACAATTTCGAGCCGTGTCCGGCCTTGTCGAGCCCTTCGACGAGCGACTTGAGCCGGTCGAGCTGGTCTTGTCGGGCCACCAGGGTGGCGCCGCCGGACTGGATGATGACGAGGTCCTCGACGCCGAGCGTGGCGATCAGGCCGCCGTCGTCGGCGACGATGATCGAATTGCGGGTGTCGATCGCGAAGACCTCGCCCTGGGTCGTGTTGCCGCGCTCGTCGGGAGCGACCAAGGCGGTCAGGGCGCGCCAGTCACCGACGTCGTTCCAGTCGTAGACGACTTCGAGGACGCGGACGTTGCTCGCCTGTTCCATCACGGCCTTATCGATCGGCACGCGCTCCATCTCGGGATACTCGCGGGCGATCGTCTCCGCCTCGGCCGGCGTGCCCAGCGCCCGGCCGACGCGCTCGAGTGCGGCGGCGAGCAGGGGGCGGTGCGTCGCCAGGGCGTCGAGGATCGCGCGGGCGCGCCAGACGAAGATGCCCGAGTTCCAGACGAACCGCCCCTCGGCCAGGAACCGCTCGGCGGTGTCGCGGTCGGGCTTCTCGCGGAACTGTGCGACCTGGTGCAGCGCGATCCCTTCGCGGGTGCCGAGCGACTCACCCCGCTCGATGTAGCCGTAGCCGGTCTCGGGGCGGGTCGGCTTGATCCCGAACGTGACGAAGGCAGTCGGGTCGGCCTCGATCACCGAGGCGGCCGCGCGGACGGTCGCGCGGAACTTCTCGGGGGGCTGGATGACATGGTCGGCCGGCATGACGATCATCGTGCCGTCCGGGTCCGTTTTCGCCACGATCCGGGCGGCCAGCCCGATGCACGCGGCGGTGTCGCGCGGGCAGGGCTCGGCCACGATGTTCCCGGCGGGCAACTGCGGCAATTGGGCACGAACGGCCTCGGCCTGGTCGGCCCCGGTGACGATCAATATCCGTTCAGCCGGGACCATCGGCGCGATCCGGGCGACGGTCTGCTGGAGCATCGTCGAGTCGCCGTAAAGGCGGAGCAACTGCTTCGGGTGATCGCGGCGGCTCTTGGGCCAGAACCGGGTGCCGCTCCCCCCGGCCATCACGACGGCGTGCAGCATAGCGAATCTATTCCCTTCGTCGGGTGCGTGCGACGCATCTTCATCCCTCTTGATCATCATCGGTGCATTTCACGCACCTATCGAAGATACAAAGGCCCCTCCACGACCAGGCCCGGCTCCAGCTTGCTCTTCAGCTCGGCGGCGTCGAGGGCGAAGAGCGGGCTGATCTCGATACCGAACGGGACCGAGCCGTCCGGCCGGCGCGGCACGGTCGCGCCGGCGCGTTCGAGCCAGCCGGCGTACAGGTCGCTCATCCGCTGGCGGACGGTCGCGGGCGAGTCGGGGCCGGTCGCGTTCTTGAGCGGTTCGAACTCGACGGCGCGGTCGGTCTCGACCAGCGTCCAGCGCTCGGCCAGGGGAAGCGCGTCGAAGATGAACCGCTCGAACTTCATCGCGTTCGGCTCGGCCGGCTGGACCAGGTTACCCGCGTCGTCGATGTAAGGCACCTTCTTGATCGCGCGGTGGAAGGGCAGGTTCAGGTCGCCGACCAGCCGCGCGATGAAGCCGCATTCGAAGATGTGGACGGCGATGCTCCCGGCCCAGTAGCGCAGGCCGCCGTCGGGCTCACGCAGCTCGGCCAGCTCGGGCGGGAGGTCGGAATACTCGATCACTTGCGGCATCCCGTCCACGCGGACGACCACGCCGAGCCTCTCGTCGGGAGCGAGCTTCTCGATCACCTTGAACGACACCTCGGCGTTGGCCTGGCGGTGGAGACCGAGGAAGGCCGGATCGGCGATCTCGACCAGCGGGTTATCGACCTGGAAATAGAAGAGGGTGCGGATGCCGCACTTGCGCATCTCGCCTAAACAGCTCAGCCCGCCGTTCGTCCCGGGCGCCGCGAGGGCGGAGAGCGTGCCGCCGTGACCGTCGGGGCTCAGCGCGATGTGCCCCTTCTCGGCCAGAAGCACCTTCCCCGAAGCCCGGTCCACCGCCGGCATCTGACCCTGGATGAAGAACCGGACGCGGTCGAGGCTGAACTGGCCGTGCTCGGCGAAGAACCGGACGGTCGCCTCGTGGTTCTCGGGGCTGGTCATGATGAACAGCGGCAAGGGCCGGCCGTACCGCCGCCCGAGCGCCACGATCTTCTCGGCGTGGATCTGGAACAGGCTGGCCGCCGAGACAGGACCGATCGGATAGGTCCCCTTCGGGCCGTCGAAGCCGAGCCGGGTCCCCGAGCCGCCGGCCACGATGAGCACGCCCACCTCGCCGGCCGCCAGCGCCGCGGCGCCGACCTCGGCGATGTGCCGCCGGGCCACGCGCTCGCCGTCGGTCTGCGGCAGGCGGAAGACCTCGATCGGCTCGACCCGCTCGGGGGCCGGCGCGGGCGGGCCGCCGTCCTTGACCAGTTGCGCGATCACCGCGTCGAGTTGGTCGAAGTCGATCGCCGCGATCTCGGCGGCGAGCCGCGCCCGCGCGTCGTCGCCAAGCTCCTCCCACCACCTGAGCAGGTGGTCTTGACCATGCCG
Organism: Planctomycetota bacterium; assembly: GCA_046744225.1. Taxonomy (GTDB): domain Bacteria; phylum Planctomycetota; class Planctomycetia; order Isosphaerales; family Isosphaeraceae; genus JBKOZB01. Next base: position 9,214 of record JBKOZB010000237.1, read on the forward strand.
GGCCAGGCGAGCGGCGAGTTGCGGATCGGGAGGCATTCGCGACGGCTCCTGTCGGGCCCGGCGGCCCGCCGCGGGCGGCGGGCCGCCGGGACGTTGCATTGAATCGATCAAAACTCCAAGGCCAGCCCATCGTAGGCCAAAGCGACGTGAGGCGGCAAGGTGGACTCGGTCGCCGCGTGATCGAAAGCATGCGAAAGGTGGGTCAAGAGCGCCCGCCGCGGCCGAATCCGCTCGATCGCCCCCAGCGCCTCGGCCAGGCTGAAGTGCGTCGGGTGCGGGTCGAACCGCAAGGCGTCGAGGATCAGGATGTCCAGGTCGCGCAACAACGGCCAGCTCGCCTCGGGGATCTTGCTGACATCCGTGCAGTAGGCGAGGGCCCCGAACCGGAGCCCCAGCACGTTCATCCGCCCGTGCTCCAGGCGGATCGGCAGAACGGTCTCGCCGAGCGCCTGGAATGTAACCCCCGGCGCGATCCGTTCGAAGATGATCTTGGGGACGTTCCCCGCTGGCAGGGCCGCCAGCCGCGCGTGGAACGCGTAGGGGAAGATGCGGCGGATGCTCTCCTCGGTCTCGGCCTCGCAGTAGATCGGCACCGGGCCGCCGAGGTACTTGGGGAAGATCCGGGCGTCGTCCAGGCCGAACAGGTGGTCGGCGTGATAGTGCGTGAATATGATCGCATGCACGCGCCCGATCCGCTCGCGGAGCAGTTGTAGGCGCATCTCGGGCGTCGTGTCGATTAAGAGGTTTCCCGCCGGGAGCTGGATCAGGACGCTCGGTCTGGTGCGCTGGTTGCGGGGGTCGTCGGACGTGCAGACCCGGCAGTCGCAGCCGATCACGGGAACTCCGGTGGACGTACCGCTACCGAGGAAGATCAGTCGCCGGGAGGCTGTCGCTGCGATGTCCGCCAACCCGAGACCCTCCTGAATGAGACGGGTCAGGAAAAAACGTGCGCGGGAGTGTCTGCGTGGTGGGACCAAGTCGGTCCCACCAATCCGAATCCACCCCGCAAATGGTTCCTTTGTTCCATACAAGGCCCGATCTCGCCGCACTGCCCCCATTGTAAACGCACACGAAGGGCGTGGCGATCTCAGATCGCCTCATCGTCTTGAGGTATCCCGGAAATCTGGCTACAATCCCGCGCCGACTTTGCATGGAAAGCCCCTGTGAAAGGATTCCGGTGAACCAATGCTCCAGGATGATCCCCAGGCCCTCTCGATCCCCCAGACCGCCCGACGGCGCCGCGACCTTCTGACCGCTCCGCCCGAGACCTCGACCACCGAAGCGCTTGCCGACCGGCTGTTGCAGGCTCCTCTGAGCGGGCTCGCCATCGGGATGATCGCGGCCCAGCTCGCGACCTGGGTTCCCCACTACCTCAACTGGCCCTGGTTCGCCGATCACGACGTCTTCGCGACGCTCGCGCAAGGCTGGAGCGCCGGGGTGGTTCCGTACCGCGACTTGGCCGGCAACAACTTCCCGGGGACCTTGTATCTTTTCTGGATCCTCGGCAAGGCGTTTGGGTGGGGACAGACGGTCCCGTTCTACGCCGCCGACGCCAGCTTCGTCATCCTTTTGGGCGCGGTGATACTCGCCTGGAGCCGACGCCGGTTCGGCCGCGTCCTGCCCGGGGCGATCGGCTACGCCACCTTCCTCACCTATTACCTGGGTCTCGACTTTACCCGCGTCGCCCAGCGCGACTGGCACGGGCCGTTTTTCCTGATGCTCGGCCTGCTGGTCGCCGACGGCTGGCCGGGCCGGGCGAGCCGGGCCTTCGCGGCGCTGGCGGCAGCGATCGGGTTCGCGATCCGTCCCCAGGTGGTCCTCTTCTTCCCGGCCCTCGCACTAGCGGTGGCGCAGGGCGTCTGGACCGCTCCGGAGACGGAGAGGTCGCCCGCGCGAACGGCGCGGGCACTCATGGCCTGCGGGCTGTTGCTGGCCGGGTTCCTCGTCCTGGCGTTCGCGCCGATTGTGGCGGCGGGGATCGGGGGCAACTTCCTCCGCGGGGTCCGTTTGACGTTCTACGGGAGCCGGTACAACCAGGTCAGCCCGCGGTCGTTCAGTGTGCAGATGCTCCTTCAGTTCCTCCACCTGGAGTTCGTGATCGTGCCGGCGGCCCTCGTGCTGCTGGCTTCGCGTGCCGATTCGGCGACCCGGGATGCGGTCCGGGTCGGGCTGACGGCCCTGGTGGGAGCCTGGTGCTACAAGCCGCTCAGCCCCGTTCCGTCGCATCCCTACCTGACCCACCCGATCATGCTGGTCTGGTCGATCAACGTGGCCCTGCTCGTCCCGATCCTCCTGCGGCCGGGGTTTGGGTCGTCGGCCTTGCGGCTGGTCGCGGTCGCGCTGGCGATCGGGCTGGGCGTGAGGGCCAAGCCGGAGAATTGCAGCGTGCAAGCGGCGCGGCTCGCCTTCAAGGACCTTCCGCGCGGGGCTCAGCCGACCCAGTCACCGCCGGGTTATCCCGAGATCACGCTCGACGCCCAGGCGCAGCCGTACCCCTGGAAGGACTATCGCGCGGTGCTCGATTACCTCCGGACGGAGACACGCCCAGACCAGCGCGTGGCCAACCTCCTCCGCGTGGCACCGGCCCTGACCGGCCCCTCGGGTCGGCTCCCGGCGTTGCCGGCCGAATCGCTCGCCTGGTTGCTGGTCAAGCCGGATGACGAATCGGGGTTCCTCAAGGCCCTGGAAGAGTCCAAGGATGCCATCGTCGTCTGGGTGCCGGGCGAGATCCACGAGAACGAGCATTACCGGCTCACGGACGTGGTCCGCCGCCTCGCGCCGGTGGTCCGCCGCCACTATCATCCCGTCGCCCGGTTCGGGGCGATCGAGGTCTGGCGGAGGAGGTCCGAGGTCGTGGGATCGACCGACGGCACAAACCACCCTCCCGATGCGTAATCATTT
>JBKOZB010000266.1:0-6033 GCA_046744225.1 Planctomycetota bacterium
GTAGCGGTAGCCACAATGATCGAACCAGCCCGAGATGTCGCCGGGCGTGACGGCGCGGAGGGCATCCCCGATCGCGCCGATCAGGGCGTCCACCGTCCGCGCCGCCGCCGACCGCAGCAGCTCCTTGACCTTGCTGAACATTTTCTCGATCGGGTTGAGGTCCGGGCTGTACGCCGGCAGGTACCGCACCGCGGCGCCCGCGGACCGGACCAGGTGCTCCACCGCGGCCGTCTTGTGACACGACAGGTTGTCCATGATGACGATGTCCCCCTCCCTCAGCGTTGGGATGAGGCACTCGCCGACGTAGGCCTCGAAGCAGGCGGTGTCCGTCGCCCCGTCGAACGCCAGGCAGGCCCCCACCCCGCCGAGCCGCACCGCGGCGGTCAGCGTGACCACCTTCCAGTGGCCGTGCGGGACCGGGCCGTCGACCCGCTCACCGCGCGGGGCGCGGCCGTAGGTCCGGTCCATCGCGGTGGTCGCCCCGCTCTCGTCCAGGAACACCAACCGGGCCGGGTCGATGCCCGCGAACTCCTCGCGCCAGGCGGCGCGCTCGGCCTTCAGGTCCGGCCGGTCCTGTTCGGCGGCCCGCCGCGACTTTTTTTGCGCGTGATCCCCAGCCGCCTCAGCGCCCGGTCGACCGCCGAGGTGCCGCACGCCACCCCGCTGGCCGCGGCCAGCTCCTTCAGCGTGGCATCGGGGTCGGCCGCGACCGCCCCGCGCAGCCGCTCGGCCGCCTCGCCCGAGAACGCCGGGGGCCGGCCGCCGCCGCGGGGCTTCGGGGTGATCGATCCGGTCTCCCGCCGCCGCTGGAGTAGCCGGCGGATCCAGGACTCGCTGACCGAGAACCGCTCGGCGATCTCGGCGCCGGTGTTGATCCCCTCGTCGCAGGCGGCGACGACCCGCTCACGCAGGTCCATCGAATACGCAGCCATCCTCCGTGCCCTCCTTGGCACAAGAATCGGGGAAACATCCGCTACGTTCAATAGGGAACCGATCTAGCCCGGCGGCGGTTTTCAAGCAAAATCAAACAATTTCCAAATCAGGAGGAGCCAGTTCTCTTGTGTGCGTGCAACGCACCAATCTCCCACCAACCAAGAAATTGGCGCGTTGCACGCACTCTAGGGGAGATAGGCTCTCATTGGCAATGACCTTGCATCATTCAACCAGACCGATAAAATTGACAAGATCATTGCCTCTCAACAAACCTCCGGCGACCATCCGCCATTCTTCCTGACTTGTTGCCTCAACTCCGACGCGCGGTGTGGTAAATTGAAAGCGAAAGGGCGACTCGGGGAAGATGCGAGTTTGTACCTTCAGCAATGGTCGGGCTCGGATCGGATCGCCGGTGTTCGATTCGGGGTGTTTTCCGTAGGAAGGAAGACGACATCCAGGGACCATCATGGAGGAGGCGGTTCATGTCCTTGCGTGGCTGGACTGGGGTGGCGCATTACGGACTGCCGGGCTTGCTGCTGGGCCTGGCCCTCTCGTGGTGGGGCGGCGGACGCGGGGTGTCGGCCCAGGCGCAACCGTTGCCGGGGGCCGAGCGGGCGAAGACGGCGGTGATGTCCGCGACCGAATCTGGCGGCACGATTGCCTTCACCTCCAGCACGACCGGCTCAGCGCAGTTGCTCTACCTGATCGACACCCGGATCCGCGCCTTTGCGATCTACCGGGTCGATCCGTCGAATCCCAAAGGGACCGTCAAACTCGAGGCCGCCCGGCAATACAACTGGGATCTGAAGCTGACGGCATACAACAACCAGGAGCCCGAGGTCACCGCGATCGAATCGATGGTCAAGACCCTGGGCCACCCGACTCGATAACCGAGGGACGCGTGGGCGTGTTCGCGCCGCCGTGGTCCCTCGGAGCCCGCACCAGGGCGAACCGAACGGCCGCGTCGAGGCCGATCCCGACCGCGAGGAGCACGTCCATGGCTCAGTTTTATACCCTCGAAGAGGCCGCCCGCGTTCTGGGAATGAATCCCGAGGAGCTCAAGACCAAGGCGCAGCATCGCGAGGTCCGGGCATTTCTGGATAGGGGATCGTGGCGGTTCCGCGTCATTGATATCGACGAATTGGCCCGCCGTCGAGGCATGGGGAGCGACGCCGAGCTGCGGCTCACCGACGTGGAGATCCCCGTTGCGCCGGAGGGCGGCAGCGGCAGCATCGACGCCCTCAACATCTCGGACTACCACATCGGCGTCGCCAACCCCGACCTGGGCGCCCCGACGACGGAGGTCCCCAAGTCCGACTCCGGGTCGGATCACGAGATCCTGCTCGACGACCTGTCGCTGCCGCCGGGCCCCTTGACCGGGTCGAGCTCGGTCATCATCGGCTTGGCCACGACCAGCCGGATGCCCAGCGACTCCGACGTCCGGCTCATCCCCGACAACACCGCGCCGGGCGTCCAGCCGAGCGACTCCGACGTCCGGCTGGCCTCGGCTGACTTCCGGAAGACGGGCACGTCCGACTCGGACGTGACGCTGAAGTCGCCCGGCACGAGCGACTCGGACGTGAAGCTGAAGCCCACCACCTCGGGCCCGGCCGATTCTGACGTGACGCTGATCGCTGACGACATGATGGACTACGTCGTCCTCGCCCCCAACCCGGGCGACACCGCGGTCCGGCAGAGTCCGAATCTCGGCTCGTCGTCAGAGGTCGAGGTCGAGGCGGTCGACGATAAGTTGGACGCCGAGTCGGACAGCGATTTCGAGCTGTCGTCGGCGAGCGTGATAGACGCGCTGCAACCCGACTCGGGGGGCGATTTCGAGCTGTCGTCGGCGAGCGTGATAGACGTGCTGCAACCCGACTCGGGGAGCGATTTCGAGCAACCCGACTCGGGGAGCGATTTCGAGCAACCCGACTCGGGGAGCGATTTCGAGCAACCCGACTCGGGGAGCGATTTCGAGCTCAGCGCGCTCGATGAGAGCGATGAGTTCGAGACGACCCTGACGCTCAGTCCGGGCGACTCAGACGTGACGGCGGCCGACCCGGGGCTCTCCGGCATCAACCTGTCGCGGCCGAGCGACTCGGGGATCAACCTGCAAATGGCTTCGGGCCTGGGCCTGGGCGGGTCCAGCTCGATCGAGCTGGCCCCTTTGAGCGGCGACGACCTGAAGCCGGTCCCCCCGCCGCCGAAGGCCCCGGCCAAGCCCGCCGCCAAGCCGTCCCCCACGGCGACGCCGCTCCCCTCCCGCAAGGCCGAGAAGGACATCTTCGACGACACCGACTTCGAGGTGGATGTCCTCGACTCCGACGGCGGGTCCGAGGACAAGACGATGCAACTCGAGGCGGCCAGCGACTTCGAGCTCGAGGAGTCCGATAGCGGCTCCGAGGTCTTCGCCATCGACGAGGAGGACGTGGACCACAACGCGGCGACCGCGCTGGGACCGACCGTCCTCGAGGAAGAGGAAGAGGAGGAGGACGAGGTCGATTTCGCCGAGGTCGCTTCGGGCGCGATGGCCAGCGTCTGGGACGTCGAGAGCGAGAGCGGAGAGGCCCCGGTGGCCACCGGCCGCGCAGCGGCCGCGCCGGTCCTGGCGGCGGCCGGTCCTTCGGCCGAATGGGGCGGGCTCTGGGTCGGCCTGCTCGGCGTCACGACCCTTTTCATGCTCTTCCTCACCTTCGTCTCGATGGACCTGGTTCGCAACCTCTACGACTACCGGGGCGATTCTCCCGCCTCCGGCATCGTGAGGACCCTGGCCGGGCTGTGGCCCTTCGGTTGATCTCGCCTCGGATCGGATCGAATCTCGTTCGCCTGGGTCGGGACCGCACTCGGCTCCGACCCAGGCGGACCCAGCGTGCGGTGACCTGTCGTCCCGAAAGGAGTCGGAACGGATGGTCGAGCCGTCTTGGCTCTGGCGGGTGTTGTGGCGGCTGGTCCTCGGCGGCCTCGGTCTTGGTCTCGGCCTCGGGGGGCTGGCTGGTTGCTCGCTCGTCCCGAAATCACGGCTCGACGACTGCCGCCGGCTGAGCCAGACGCTCCAGTCAGAGAACGCCCGGCTCAAGGACGTGACGCTCAGCCTGCGATCGCAGAACCAGGACCTGACCCAGCGCGCCGTGGACGACGCCCGCCAGCTCAAGGTGCAGGGCGAGGCGGTCCAGCGGCTCGAACGGAGCGTCCTGGCCTACCAGGCCGAGCGCGACCAGCTCGCCGCCGCCTTCGAGCGGATGAAGCGAGATCTCCAAGTCTCGGCCAACCCGCTCCCCAAGGCCCTGCTCGAACGCTTCCGGGCGTTTGCCGAGGCGCATCCGGGCTGCGCGTTCGACCTCGAGTCGGCCGTCCTGACGATCTCCTCGGCGCCTTTGTTCGAGCCGGGGACCGACCGACTCAGGCCCGAGGCTCATGTCCTGCTCCGGGCGGCGGCCGAGCGGCTGAATGATCCCGAGGCCCGCGACCTCGACCTGCTGGTCGTCGGCCACACCGAACAGCCCGCCGTCCGCCGCGCGGGGCTGGCTGCCCCGGGCCCGAAGCACCCGCACCTGGGCCTCGACCGGGCGTCCCGCGTCCGCGACCTGCTCGCGGGCGAAGGGGGCCTCGACGCCGCCCGGATCGAGGTCGCCGGCCACGAAGCGCCCCCGGCCCTCGACGATGGCCGAGCCGAGGAAATGCCTGCCGCGCGGGGCCGCCGGATCGAGATCCACCTGCGCCGACACGGTCCGGCGACAGCGGCCGGCCTGACCGACCCTTGACTTCGGCTCAGGAAAACTCGCATAATCGCAAGTGTGACGGAGGATTGAGGATCGAAGCCGCGATACTTGTTTCGTTCGGAGCATTGACGATGTTCTGATCCATGGCCGTCTTGTGTGGGGCTCTGGTCCTCATGGGGTCGAGCGTGGCCGGCGCCAGCATTCGCGGTGATTACATCGAAGCGCGCACGGCCGATGTGTACACCGGCCCGTGCTTCTCCAACGCCGAAGTCTTCATCGACGGCAACCAGGCCGTCCTGGCCTGGAAGGTGACGGAAGGATCGTTCCAGGGCGTCGATCTGAGCGGCCTGAGCGTCGCCGCGGCGGTCAAGGGATCGACGACCTTCTCGGAGGACAAGCCCGAGCAGGCCCGCGCGGTGCTGATCGTCGATGAGAAGGCCGATGCCCAGCAGCGCGAGGCGCTGGTGGCCCTGGCCAAGTCCCTGGCCGGCGACCGGCTGTCGAACGTGGTCGATGTCAAGAGGTCGCGGATCAGCCTGAAGATCGAGTCGCCCTCGATGGCCGGCGCCGAGGCGCACGGGCACGGGATGCCGCACGCCCCCCGCGCCTCGTTCTGGGCCCCCGGCCTGGCCCAGATCGTGACCCGGCCGCTCGACGAGCGCGACCACTTCTGCGGCAACGAGGTCGTCGCCTATCCGCCCCTGTCGAAGGGGACGACCGTCCTGCCTGCTTATACCCTCGACCATCAGTTCAAGGGCGAGGGCCTGAACGGCTCGTGGGATGACCCGAACTGCCGGAGCAGCTTCGTGGGCCACTTCGCCCTCTGATCCGAATTCTCAGGAAAAACTCGAGCGAATTGCGGTCTCCTGGTAGGACCGACCTCAGTCGGTCCTACCATTCCGAATCCGCTCGGCGCACAGGATGCCTACGTTCCGAATCATTCCCACACTCTTCGTAACGAAAATGGAACACCGTATGCGCCCCCTTCAGGTGATCCCTCTGCTCGTTGCGCTGCTGCCGACCGTCGTCCGGGCCCAGGAATACAAGGTCGAGGTCCTCAAGGAGGCTCCCCCCGCGGCGCTCTCGCCCGCGGTCAAGGGGGTGCTCGAGGGCCAGGGCTACCGCGTCGTCGATGATCAGGGGAAGCCCTACGCCGAGTTCTGGCTCCGCAAGGCGATCCCCGCGTCGAGCAAACCGGCGCGTCCCCAGGGGGCCATCCAGTTCCCGTTCCTGGAGGAAGGCGAGTTGCTCGGGGCGCTCCGGTTCCCGGGCGAAGGGCACGATTACCGCGACCAGACGATCGCCAAGGGCGTCTACACGCTGCGCTACGGGTTGCAGCCGGTCAACGGCGACCACCTCGGCGTCAGCGAATACCGCGACTACG
>JBKOZB010000058.1:0-5306 GCA_046744225.1 Planctomycetota bacterium
GGTGAAAGGACTTCGGGCTTCGCTAACGACCAATGGGCGCTGGTCGGAAACAAGACTCCCCGAAATCCGTGATAATCAGGAAATTTGTAAGAGTAACGCAGTTGGTACTGTAAGTCCATAGAAGTTAAAGAGGAAATAGCCTAGGCGAGCCACCGATTCGCACAACTCCTTTATTACTTAGAATTTGTGGCGACACCGGGTTGACAATTACGTAACTCCAAATTTGCTGGATAATCCGTATCTTTTCTTTTCTTTTTCTGCTATCATTTGATTGGTTGGTCTGACGATCGAGTAAGCACCGTTGGTTCAGGACGAACCGGCTCCTGCTCCTCTCTCGCCTTTCCCACCGATTGGGCCATCATGTCAGCCCCTTTCTCTTCGACCCAGAAAGCGTCGTGTGGGTCGTGATGCCTTCGCCCAGGAGATCCGTGGTGGGCAAGAAGCTGTATGTCGGAAACTTGACCTACAAGGTCGTCGAGGCCGATCTGGAGGAGCTGTTCTCCCAGTTCGGGACCGTGCAGAGTGCGCAGATCATCCAGGACCGTGAGTCGGGTCGGAGCAAGGGATTCGGGTTCGTGGAGATGGACTCCGAAGCCCAGGCGCAAGCAGCCATCGAGGGACTTCACGATCACGAGTACGATGGGCGGCGACTCACGGTGAATGAGGCCAAGCCTCGCGAAGAGCGCGGGGGAGGTGGCGGCGGTCGTGGACGCAGCGGCGGCTACGGTGGTGGTGGCGGCTATGGAGGTGGCGGTCGGCGGTATTGATTTGATGTTGGATGGGAGACGAGAAGCCCTGCCTCCGGGGACTCTCGCTCGGTCACTCCCCGGATCACAAGCAAACAACCAAGGGAGCCTGCCCCGGCTCCCTTCACCTCACCCGCAGGGCCTCCTGATGAACCCGAAGCACGTCAATACCCCGATCCCGGCCGGTGCGCAGAGAAGGCGCTGCCCGGTCTGCCAACAAGCCGTCTATTCGCGGGCGGGCATTCATCCTCAATGCGCGATGAAGCAAGCCGAGCCGCCGTGCCCGAGCGGCAAGAGGCGGGCGGCCTCGCGGCGCGATGTCGCGATCGCCGTCGTCACTCCCGAGACCGACACCTCCGAAACGGCTCCTAAGGCCGCCTCCTGAACCCGGCGCCTGAGCGGAATCAGGGTCCGATCGCCGCCCGGCTGAGAGCGAGCGCCCAGGCGGCCAGCGACGTGGCGACCAGCGGGTCATCCTCCTTCGAGGCCCCGACGGGGCTGGTCCAGGTACCGTCGGCCCGTTGTCGCGCGATCAGCTCGCGCGCCAGCTCCTCGGCCCAGGCGACCTCTCGCCCCGCGTCCGTCCCGCGCGGACCCCGAGCGCGCGGAAGGCGTGGGCCACCGACCAGGCGTAGTCGTACGTCGCGGCCTGCTCGACCTCGCTGCCGGGCTCGAAGGTGCCGGAGTTGACCCGGGCTGAGGAGTTCCGCTGGAGTCAGCTCCGCGACGACCCGTTGATGGACGCCCAGTGGGCCCTGAGTCTGGTACGGAGCAAGGCGGACGAATGGGGGATCGACCCGAAGCGGATCGGCGTCCTCGGCTTTTTGGCCGGTGGTCACCTCGCCGTCTCGGCCTCGACCAACTACGACAAGCACGCCTACGAGCCGATCGATGCGATCGACCGGGTCGATTGCCGACCCGACTTCGCGGTGGTGAGTTACCCCAGCGGGGTGGTCAAGGGGGGATCGACCAGCTCTCCCCCGAAATCCGCGTGACGTCGCAGACGCCCCCGAAGTTCGTCATCCGATCGCAGTCCAACAATGATCGCGTCGGCGCCGAGAATAGCGTCTATCTCTACCTGGCGTTGAAGCGAGCCGGCGTCCCGACCGAGCTGCACATCTATGCCACCGGCGGCCACGGTTACGGCCTTCGTTCGAGCGACCAGCCGTACTCGATCTGGCCCCAGCGGTACGAGGAGTGGCTCCGCGCCCGGGGCTTCCTCAAGCCAGGCGCGAAGCGCTGATCTGCTCGGGTGTCCGGCCGCTCTCGGCCCGTCGTCGACCCGCATGCACGGCGCGGCCCGGCGGGCCGCCCATCATGGACGCTAGGCCTGGAGCCGATCGACGATCCCCCGGGAGCAAGAATTCGACCACTGCGCGCTTTCCACGTTGTCCACCTTCCAGCCCAGAGAGGGAGTCAACCCGCCGGGCCTGGCCGATCCCGCGCCGCCCCGTTGACGAAACCGACGGCTCCCCTTACGGTCCGTTGCCGGGCCGCGGGACACCGAGGACCCTGACCAGGAAGGCCCAGCGGTCGGCGGCCTCCTCGATGATCTTGGTTGTCGGTTTGCCCGCGCCGTGGCCGGCCCGGATCTCGATCCGGATCAGGACCGGGGCCTCGCACGACTGGACCGCCTGGAGCGCCGCGGCGAACTTGAAGCTGTGCGCTGGGACGACTCGGTCGTCGTGGTCGGCCGTGGTGATCAGGGTCGGCGGGTAGCAGGTCCCCGGCTTGAGGTTATGCAGGGGCGAGTAGGCGAGCAGCGCCTGGAACTGCTCGGGATCGTCGGACGAGCCGAAGTCATCGACCCAGGCCCATCCGATCGTGAACTTGTGGAACCGGAGCATGTCCATCACGCCCACCGCCGGTAGGGCCGCGCCGAAGAGGTCGGGGCGCTGGGTCATGCTGGCCCCCACGAGCAGGCCGCCGTTGGAGCCGCCCGAGATGGCCAGCTTCGGTGTCGCGGTATACTTGTGCTCGATCAGCCACTCGGCCGCGGCGATGAAGTCGTCGAAGACGTTCCGCTTCTTCAGTTTGATGCCGGCCTTGTGCCACGCCTCGCCGTACTCGCCACCGCCCCGCAGGTTGGGTTGCACGTAGAGGCCCCCCATCTCCATCCAGACCAGGTTGCTCGCGCTGAACGCGGGGGTCAGCGGGACGTTGAAGCCGCCATAGCCGTACAGGAGCGTCGGGGTCTTGCCGTCGGGCGTGATCCCCTTCTTGTGGCTGAGGAACATCGGGACCCGCGTCCTATCCTTGCTCCGGTAGAAGACCTGGGTCGTCTGATAGTCGCCGGGGTCGAAGGCGAGCTTGGGCTTGCGAAACACGCTGCTCTCGCCGGTGGCGACGTCGTAGCGATAGACCGTCGGCGGCGTGGTGAACGAGGCGAAGGCGTAGAACGTCTCGCGGTCCGACCGCTTGCCGCCGAACCCGGTGGCCGTGCCGAGGCCGGGCAGGTCCACCTCGCGGGCGAACGTGCCATCGAGTTCGAAGACCTTGACCTGGGTGTGCGCGTCCTTCAGGTACGAGGCGATGAATCGGCTCCTGACCACGCTCACACTGTTCAGCGCCTCCTCCGCCTGGGGGATGATCTCCTTGCATTGCTCCGGCTTCGGCCTCCTCGTGTCGATGGCGATCACGCGACCGCGTGGCGCGTCGCGATCGGTCTTGAACCAGAAGACGGGACCGTCGTTGTCGAGGAACGAGTACTCGTGGTCGAAGTTGTCGATCAGCTCGACGATCGGGGCGTTCGGGTCATCGAGCGGTTTATAGAGGATGCGATACTTGTCGTCGGTCCCCTTGGCGACGGTGATGATCAAGTATTTCCCGTCATCGGTGACGTGGCCATGGAACTCCCACTCCTTGTGGTCAGGCCGCTCGTAGACGAGGACGTCGTCCGATTGGGGCGTGTCGAGCCGATGAAAGTAGAGCTTCTGATAGTAGTTGACCCCTTTGAGGTCCTCGCCGGGCTTGGGCTCTGGGAACCGGCTGTAGTAGAAGCCTCGGCCGTCCTTGGTCCACGAGGCGCCGGAGAACTTGATCCACTTGAGCAGGTCGTCGCGATCGCGGCCCGACGAGACGTCGCGAATCCGCCACTCCTGCCAGTCGGAACCGGCCGCGGCCAGACCGTAGGCCAGCAGCGCCCCGTCGTGGCTGACCGAGGTTTCGGTCAGGGCGACCGTGCCGTCGGAGGAGAGGGTGTTGGGATCGAGCAGGACCTTCGGCTCCGCGTCGAGCGCCGGGATCGTATAGAGCACGCCCTGATTCTGGAGCCCGCTGTTGCGGGTGTAGAAGTAGCGGCCTCCCTCCTGGTCCGGGACGCCGAACTTCTCATAGTTCCAGAGTTCGGTCAGGCGTTTCTTGATCGCCTCGCGGGCCGGGATTGCTTCGAGAAAGGCGGCCGTGACCTTGTTCTCGGCCTCGACCCAAGCGCGGGTCTCGGGAGAGTCGGGGTCCTCCAGGGGCCGGTACGGGTCGGCGATCCTGGTGCCGTGATAGTCATCGACGGTGTCGGACCTGGGAGCCTTGGGATACTGACGACCGTTCCGAGGCTCGGCTCCCGACGAGAGACCCAGGCTCATGGCGACGATGGCTCCGGCAAGTCCTGCGACGAGATGTCTGCGCATCAGGGAGTCCCTTTCTTTTCCGGACGTCCAGGGTCGGCGATGGACCTTGCGACAAGGCCACCAGTGTATGCGAAAGGGCCTTGCTCACCAAGCGACCGATGGGTGTTGCCGCACTATTCGACCGTCGGCTCGCCCTCGGCACGCAGGACGAACCCGGAGACCGGGTTGAGACGATCGCCCCAGGCGCCGGTGCCGTGCGTGCCGTGTGTGCGCGTGATCGTGATCCCCTCCCAGACGACCTCCTCTCGAACGGGGGTGACCCGACGGAAGCCCACCTCCGCGATCGTGGCCTCGTCGCTCAGTTGGCAGAACAGCGGCAGGTCCTTGGAGATGAGCCGCTGGGCAACCTCGTCGAAGTGATCGTTGTGCAGGTGGGAGACGATCACCATCTCGGCCCCCGCCACGGTGTCCTCCGGCGTTCAGGGCAGTTCGACGGTCGGGTAAGGCCCATGGCGGTCGAAGGGTGCCGGGTTCGCGTGCCGCGCACTGAGGAAGGGGTCGGTGAGGATGGCCCGACCGGCGTAGGTCAGGCGCATCATGGCGCTGCAGATCAACTATTGACTACAGTCCGACCAGAGAGACAAGACCGACGGCCAAAGCCTATTTTTCCAGGTGTTTGTGCTCGCCACTGTCTCGTTCGCTAGGCTGGAGTCAGTAGAATTGCATGTCAGGAGACTCCATTGTCTAAGTAACTATCTTGCTCTGTCGAAAACTTTCCGTCGTTCGGAGCGTAGTCTATGCATGACGACCGAACGACCTCTGACCAAGTCGCCCCAGACGTAGGCTCGCGCCGCGTTGGCCGCCGCTCAGGAGGCGTTGCCCGCCTCCTGAGCGAAGTTCTCGCGCCACGCCTCCCCCCAGCCTTCCCTCTTCCCCCTCCGGGCGCTCCGCGAGTTCCTCCGGACCGACTACCGCGGCCTGGAGGCCAGCCTCC
>JBKOZB010000225.1:0-9256 GCA_046744225.1 Planctomycetota bacterium
GGCGATCAACCAACTCCTCGACGATCCGGCACGGCTCCGGGAGATGGGCCTGCGGTCCCGCGAGCGGGTCGAGCATTACTTCAGTTGGACCAGCATCGCCCGATGGACGCTCGACTTCTACTTCGACCTGGTGCAGGGATAATTGGATTGTGACCGTTTAAACAGCGGAGCACCTGTTGAACTAGCCGTACCGATCGGGTCGGCATAGCATCGCATCCGACCGCTTCATCATTCCGAGATCCGTCGGACAGGGGGGAACAACCGCTATAGACCAGGCGATCGAATCCTTCGCCCGATCGGTGGCGACCCTACTCTGGCCGTCGATCCTCATCCTAGCGATTGTCCTATTCACGAAACAGATCCGGGCCATCCTGGAACGGATCGCTCAGTCGGAGAAGACCAAGGTCGTCATCCCGGGAGCCGTCTTCGAAGGGAGGGCGCGCTGAAGACAGCCGCCACGCTCGGGGTCGGCACGGCCGTCGAGCGGATGAAGGATGAGTTAGAGGTGATGCTCAAGAGGGGGGAGACTATCACCGCGGAGATCTTGGACCGGCTCGTGGCCGCCACGGAGCGCGACATCCAGCGGGTCGTGACGTCGGTCGCCACGGCCGCGGGCTGCGCGGCCGTGGCGCGTTCGGTCGGGAAACACATCCTCTGGGTGGACGATATCCCCCAGAACAATGAATACGGCGTCCGCGCCCTGAGGGCCCAGGGGTTCGAGGTCGTGGAGTGTCAATCAACCCGCGAGGCTTTGGAGGAGGTCAAGAGGGGCCCGTTCGATGTGATCATCACCGATATGTACCGAGAGGGAGATGGGGTCGATCCGAATAAGGCCGGGTACGTGTAAAAGGACGAACTGCGAAGGCCGGGGTCGCCGCCCCGGTCATCCTTTCCACTGCGTACCCGGACGAGGCGCAAGCCAAAGCGTCCAGTTTCTTCAACGCCACGAACACCCAGGAGGGCGTCTTTCGACTCGTCCTGGAAGCAACGGGGCGGTCTTGACGAGGGCTCCCACTCCCCTCGCCGAACCCGGGATCGCCCAGGACCTCGGTCAGGAGGGTTTGGGCGTCGGGGTGATCCAAGAGTGACATGGGTGTCCCTCCGGCATGCGTCCGCCGCCGTGGATCACAGAAGGTCGGCGGGCCCGACGCCTCGCCCGCCCGCATCGGTCCAGGCGAACCGGGTCGGATCGACGACCTCGGACTGGCCGTGGATGCCCTCGGGCTGGAATCGCGACACCGGATCAGGAAAAGGGCCGTGACCATCGACGCGGTAACAATAGCGGGCCCCGGCACTGAGGCCGGGCACGAGGCCGCCGAACGTCCCATCCGAGTGCCTCTCCAGCGCGATCACCCGGGGCTCCTGACCCTCCAGGAGGACGTCGACGCTCCTCTTCTCGGGGGCCCAGACCCGGAACCGCACGCCGTTGTCGTCAGGCCAGGCCCCGAGGGAGGGTCGCCAGTTCATCGCCGGGACTTCTTGAGGACGATGGTCGCCAGGGGCGGCAGGTTCAGGTTGAGCGATTGCGGCCGCCCATGCCAGCCGATCGGCGCGGCGTTCAAGGCACCCATGTTGCCCTGGCCGCTCCCGCCGTAGATCGTTGCATCGCTGTTGAGGATCTCCTCCCACCGCCCACCCCGGGGCACGCCGATACGGTAGTTTTGATACACGTTGGGCGTGAAGTTGCAGACGACCAGCACCAGGGCGTCCTCCGAGGATCCCTTGCGCAGGAAGCTGAGCACGCTCTGCTCGGCGTTCTCGGGGTCGATCCAGGCGAAACCATCCGGCCGGCAGTCGAACTCGTGCAGGGCCGGCTCGGCGCGATACTGGGTGTTGAGGTCGCGCACCCAGCGTTGCAGGCCGCGATGGCGTGGATCGTTCAGCAGGTGCCAGTCGATGCTCGTGGTATAACTCCACTCCTGCCTTTGGCCGAACTCGTCGCCCATGAACAGCAGCTTCTTGCCGGGCAGCGCGTACATGTAGCCGTACAAGAGCCGCAGGTTAGCGCACTTCTGCCAGTCATCCCCCGGCATCCTGGCCAGGAGCGATTGCTTACCCGGGACGACCTCATCGTGCGAGAGCGGCAGGAGGTAGTTCTCGTTGAAGGCATAGTGCATGCGGAAGACGGGCTTGGCATGGGCCTTCTTCCGCCGCGGGGATTCGAGGATCATGTAGTGGTTGAGCGTATCGTGGACCCAGCCCAGATCCCACTTCAGGTCGAACCCCAGGCCGCCGCTCTCGACCGGTCGCGTGATGTTGGGCCGGGGCGTCGGGTCCTCGGCAATCGTCAGGGTGCCGGGGTACGCCTCGTGGACCTTCCGGTTCAGCCGTTGGAGGAACGCGATGCCCTCCAGGTTCTCGTTGCCGCCGAACTTGTTCGGCTCCCACTCCCCCTCCTCGCGCCAGAAGTCGAGCCGGATGATCGGCTCGATCCCATCCACCCGCAGGCCGTCGGCGTGGTACTTGTCGAGCCAGAACAGGGCGTTGGCGATCAAGAAGTTGACGACTTGGGGGCTTTCGTAGTTGAACGCATACGTGTTCCAGCGCGGGATGTTCCGCTTGCGGGGGTCGGAGGGCTCGTAGAGGTGGGTGCCGTCGAATGCGACGAGGCCATGCGGGTCGGTGGCGAAGTGGGCGGGGACCCAGTCGAGAATCACCCCGATGCCGCGGCGGTGCAGGGTGTCGATGAGGAACATGAGGTCCTGGGGGGTGCCGAACCGACCCGTGGGGACGTAATAGCCGACGACCTGGTAGCCCCAGGACTTCAGGGCCGGGTGCTCGGCCACGGGCATCAGTTCGACGTGCGTGAAGCCCATCTCGGCGGCATAGTCGGCGAGCTTCGGGGCGATCTCGCGGTAGGTCAGCGGGCGGTTGCCCTGCTCGGGGGCGCGCATCCAGGAGCCGAGGTGGACCTCGTAGATCGCGATCGGTGCCGTCAGCGACTGGCGGGCGGCTCGGTAGGTCATCCAGTCGCCGTCGTCCCACGCGTAGCCCGACAGGTCCCAGACCCTCGAAGCGGTCCCGAGAGGGACCTCGGCGGCGAAGGCGTAGGGGTCAGCCTTTTCGAACCGTGAGCCGCCTTCGGGGGCGACGATCGAGAACTTGTACAACGCACCGTGTCCGACCCCGGGCACGAAGCCGCTCCAGACGCCGGACCAGCCCTTCCGCGCCAATGGATTTGCTCGGGGGTTCCACTTGTTGAAGTCGCCGACGACCGAGACTGCGCGGGCGTGCGGTGCCCAGACGGCGAAATGGGTGCCGGATGAGCCGTCTTGCTCGAGGATGTGTGCCCCCAGCTTCTCATAGGGCCGGTCGTGGGACCCCTCGTGGATGAGGTGCAGGTCGAAGTCGCTCAGGATAATCATCGCTCGACGAACGATCCTTTCTCCGGTACCGCCGCGCCTTAGTCGACCAGCGTCAGGATTCCCTGGAGCGGAATACGAACCCAGTCGGGCCGGTTGTTCAGTTCAGAGAGCAATTCTTGACACTCCTCACGCCTGAAGGCGGGGGCTTTACATGAAGTAGTCGAAGTCGCGCTCGGTCCGGATTCGCCGGCGGACTCGGAGGATATGCGCGGGGCTGACGTGCGGGTCCAGTTCCACGAAGTTCGCCTCCCCGTGCCAGAGGAAGCGGGCGTCGCTGATCAGGTCGTGGACCTGGTATGTCTCGCCCGGGCCGGAACCCAGGCCCAGCTCGTGCACGGGAAGGTGCACCCAGTCCGACTGCGTGTGGTACGGGTCGAGGTTGACGATGACGACGATCAGGTTCGAGAGGTCGGGCGTGGATTTACCGTAGCAGATGATCGCTTCGTTATCGACCTGGAAGAACCGGAGGTTGCGGTTGTAGTGCAGCGCCGGGTTCTCGCGGCGGATCTCATTGACCCGGGCGATGTAATCGCGCAGGCTCCACGGTGTGTCGAGGTCCCAGGGGGTGATCTGGTACTTCTCGGAGTTGAGGTATTCTTCGGAGCCCGGTCGCACCGGCGTGCCGACGCAATGCTCGTACGGCGGCCCGTAGATGCCGTAGGTCGCCCCCAGGGTTGCGGCCAGCACGAGGCGGATCATGAACGCGGGACGGCCACCGATCTGGAGGTATTCGGGCAGAATGTCCGGCGTGTTGGCGAACAGGTTGCCCCGCATGTACTCGGCCGACTCGCCCTGCGTCAGCTCGGACAGGTACTCGGTCAGCTCCCACTTGGTGTTTCGCCAGGTGAAGTAGGTGTACGACTGCGAGTAGCCCCCCTTGGCCAGCCGCCGCATGACCTTCGGCCGCGTGAACGCCTCCGACAGGAAGATGGCGTCGGGATGTCGGTCCCACACCTCCTTGATGACCCAGTCCCAGAACCGGAACGGTTTGGTGTGGGGGTTGTCGACGCGGAAGATCGACACGCCGTGGTCGATCCAGAACAGGAGAACGTCGCGCAGCTCGGCCCAGAGGGCCTTCCAGTCGTCGCATTCGAAGTCAATGGGGTAGATGTCCTGATACTTCTTGGGCGGGTTCTCGGCGTACTTGATCGTGCCGTCGGGCCGGTGCCGGAACCACTGGGGATGCTCGCGCACGTAGGGATGGTCGGGCGAGCACTGGAACGCGATGTCGATCGCGATTTCGAGGCCCATCTCCCGGGCGGTGGCCACCAGGTGATCGAAGTCCTCGATCGTCCCCAGCTCGGGGTGGATGGACTTGTGGCCTCCCTCGGGTCCGCCGATGGCCCAGGGGCAGCCCGGGTCATTCGGGCCGGGGGTCAGGGCATTATTCGGTCCTTTGCGGAAGGCCCGGCCGATCGGATGGATCGGAGGAAGATAGAGGACGTCGAAGCCCATACCGGCGACGTACGGCAGCCGCGCTTCGACATCGCGGAAGGTGCCGTGTCGGCCCGGCTCCGGCGACGCCGAGCGGGGGAACATCTCGTACCAGGCCCCGAATCGGGCCCGCTCCCGCTCCACCATGATGCTGAGCCATTTCTCAGAAGTGCAGGCCCCGCGACGGTCCGGGTACCGCGCCATCCGCTCGGTCAGGTCCCGTTCGAGCCCCGCCCGGATGCGCTCCGACTGGCTCTCCGGCCCGGCCAGGAACCGGGCCCGCTCGCGGAGCCAGTCGGCGTCCGGGCCCGAGGCGCGCTCGGCCGCCTCGCGGATGTGCTCGGCCCCCTCCAGCAGCTCGCTGGTGAGGTCCGACTGGCCCGCCTCGTGCTTCTTGATCAGCTCCTTGTGCCAGGAGGCGTAGCGCTCGACCCACGCCTGGATCGAGTACTCGTGCCACCCCTGCTTCGTCACCGTGAACCGGCCCGTCCAGCGGTCGTTGACCTGGAAGGTCATGGGCACCTCGTCCCAGTCGGCGGCCCCGACCGGCCGATGGCGCAGGACGGCCACGACCGCGTCGTGCCCGTCGGCGAAGATGTCGGCCGATACGACCACCTCCTCGCCGACGGTCCGCTTGATCGGGAATCGCCCGCCGTCGACCTCCGGGTTGATCCCCTCGATAATCACCCGGGCCGGGGCCCGATCCTTCGTCGAATCCGCCCGCGCCTGCCTTTCCGACACCATGATTCGCCCTCCGCCCAGGTTCCGATCGAAGATCGCGGGAATTCGAGCGATTCCGGAACGCTGGAAGCAGAAGCTTGACGATAATTCGACGGTTTGTCCAGGGTTCCCAAGGTCTCAATCGCCCTCTGACACACAAGCCCGGTAATGCGGTCCGGCAGGGCCGTTTCATTTTCGAATTGGGTTGACACGATTTTACAGCCTATCCGGTAAACGACGGGGGCAAGAAGATCACCGGGCGGAAGCGGCACAGCATCGTGGACACTCTGGGGTTGCTGCTGGTCGTGGTGGTGACGGCGGCCTCGGCCGACGACGGGACGATCGCCCCCGAGGTGCTGGCCCGTCTAACGGCCGAGCACTGCACCCGGTTGGAGTTGCTCTGGGCCGACGGGAAGTACCACAACCACCACCTGGAGGCCTGGCTCGAGGGGGCGAAGGTCCACCACCGGATCGAGGTGGTGAGACGTCCATTCGGTTCGGAGGGGTTCGTGAAGTTGCCAAGGCGCTGGGTGGAGCGGACCTTCGCCTGGCTCGGTCGCTATCGGAGGAATAGCCGGGATTACGAGCGGTTCGCCGAGTCGAGCGAAGCGATGATCAAGATCAGCTCGATTCATCGAATGCTCAGGCTCTTGAGACCTGATCAATCCAAGGAGCCGGTCCCCTTCGATTTCCGGAATCAAGCAGGCCCACGACGAGGCCGAGGCGCCGAACGATCCAGCCAGACCGCTGGGCAGCACCCCGACCCCGTGAAAATATGGACGAGGGTCGGATGGGGAGGGCCCCCGCCGCGGTCCGAGGCCGATTGTGTGTGGTGTCTTGAGCCCGAGAACGAGCCTGGCCCGGAGGCGACGCCGACCCCGACCTGGGGCCGCGGTGACGAGGACCCGACAGACCAACCTGCTGATTTCTTCGGGAGCGTCCCTCGTTGCGGGGGCCTCGATTTTCAGACCAACCCAAGGACGCGGCCGAGGTCGCTCCAACTCTTGTGCCTCCAGCAAGTTCAGCCGAGGAAAAGCCGACCCCTCCCGAGGCCGAAGGGACCCCCGAAACGCCGGAAAAGGCGGCAGAGGAGCCCACCATCCCGGTCTTTGAAGGAAGACGGCCGTGCGGCGGTCCCGGCCCTGTCGCTCGGCACGGGAACGGGCCCGGGACGGGCGGCCGTCTGGCCTCAGACGGCCGATCTGGCACTCGAAACGACCGAAAACGGTCACCCGGACGACCGGGCCCGATCGCGTCACGCGCCAAACTTCTGCAACCGGCCGGCGTGGGCCAAGGCCAGCGGGAGCAGGTCCTTGGCGAGGAACTGGCCGAGGCCCCCGCGCAGGCACGGGCGCTCGCCGAACTCGGTCACGTCGTCGGGGCGGCTGGTGGCCGGGGCCCAGAGCAGGGTCGGGACCGGGTGGAAGCTGTGTGACCGCATCCGGCTCGGCGTCGAGTGGTCGCCGGTCACGATCAGGACGTCCGGCTTCAGGGCGCGGAGCTTGGGGATCTCGGCGTCGAGCGCCTCGATCATCTCGACCTTGCGGGCGAAGTTGCCGTCCTCGCCGGTGCTGTCGGTGTACTTGTAATGGATGAAGAAGAAGTCATACTTATCCCAGTTCGCCCTGGCGACCTCCAGCTGGTCGGCGATGGTCTTGCCGGGATCGACGACCGTCATCCCGACCAGTCGGGCCAGGCCGCGGTACATCGGATAGACGGCGATGGCGACCGGCTTGACGCCGTAGACGTCCGCCATCGTGGCGATGTTGGGGAACTTGGCGAACCCGCGCATCATCAGGAAGTTGGCGGGGTGCTCGTCCTTGAGGATCTGCTTGGCCTGGCGGAGGAACTCGGCGGCGACGCGGGCGGTCATCTCCGAGCCGGGGTCGCCGGCCTTCGGCGCCAACGTGGGCTGGTTGGTGACGAGCGGGTCGGTGTCGGCGACGTGGTCGCCCAGGCCGTCGCCCCGGAACCGGATCACGAGGCGGTACTCGCGGACCGGCTCGACGAGGGTCTCGACCCCCGCGATCTTGACCCGTTCGCGGAGCTTGGCGACGAGCTTCTCGCAGGTCTCGGTGGGGATGCGACCCGCGCGGCGGTCGGTGACGCGGCCTTCGGCGTCGATCGTGCAGAAGTTGCCGCGGATGGCGACGTCCTTCGGCCCGACCTCGACGCTGATGCCGAGCGCTTCGAGGACGCCCCGGCCGATCTTGTGCTCGATCGGGTCGAAGCCGAAGAGGCCGAGGTGCCCGGGGCCCGAGCCGGGGGTGATGCCGGGGGCGACCGGCGTGCTCAGGCCGACCGTGCCCTCGGCGGCGAGCGCGTCGAGGTTCGGGGTCCGGGCAGCCTCCAGTTCGGTCTTGCCGCCCGGCTCGATCGGCAGGCCGCCGAGGCCGTCGGCCACCATCAGGACGATCTTGGTTGTGTTCGGCTCGCGGAGCTGGCGGATCAGGTCGTGCATCGACATGGGTTGGGTCCCCAGGGTGTCGTTCCCAAGGAAGCGCGCCGGTGTGAGCGGCCCACGCATCCTACCTTGGGTATCCGATGCCGCCCTGCGCCGCAAGACCCGAGCGGGCTGAGGGGGCACAGTTCCGGGTCGCCGGGCCGCATCACGCGGGGCAGGGAGGGGATTGGGGAGAGGGATATGATACGCCTCCCAGGGAGTGGATGCCCTTTCGCCGAGACCTGGGTGGCTGAGGCGGAACACCCCGGTGGTGGGGGGAACGAAGCCGGGGCGTTCCGCCCCAGCCACCCCCGCGCCCGATCCGAGGGCCTCGACCCCCCACCCTGGCCCTCCCCCACAAGGGGGAAGGGAATCAGACACGGTCATCAGGCTCGTGAAGAGGACCTCCGCCCCCTGGGGGCGAACACGGTTGCTATGGCCGGGCCGATCTGTCGCCGGCGAGCTTGGCCTTGGACTCCTCACGGTACGGCTTCTTCGCCCGGTACAGCGTCAACCGGGCACCGAAGTCCTTGCGCTTCGGCTCATCGTCCTTCGCCAGCAGCCCCAAGGCCTTCTCCTGCCACTTGACCGCCGCGTCGAAGTCCCCGGCCTCGGCGAAGGCAGCGGCGAGGATGTTGAGGTTATCGGCGTCCTTCCAGTCGGTCAATTCGCAGGCGCGGGTGGCCGACTCGACGGCCTTCCGTCGCGGTACTTCTCGTCGGGGCAAGTGGCCCAGAGCCAAGCGCGGCCGTTGTACGCCAGGGCGAGCTTGGGGTCGAGGCCGATCGCCTCGTCGTAGTCGGCGGTGGCCTTGGCGTACTCCTGCTTGTCGGCCCAGGCGTAGCCGCGGCTGTTGAACGCCAAGGCGTCCTTGGGGTCGAGGCGGATCGCTTCGTCGTAGCAGATAAACGCCTCGTCGATCCGGCCCTTGTTGCTCAATGCGTTGCCGAGGTTGGAGATGGCGCCGGGGCTGACACGGCGGAGCGCAACGGCTGCTGTATAGTAGCGGATCGCTTCATCGTACTGCGCCGGCTTGGATGAAGCGAAAGCGAATGCCAGGTCGTAGTTGATCCAGAAATTATGGGGATGGAGACGTTGCGCTTGTCGCAACAGCGCCACAGCCTCATCGAATTCGCTCGCCAGGATGAGGGCCATCCCCAGATGATCCAGTGTGGGGGCAGGTTGACGGGCCACATCGGGATCATCTGCCAGTTGCCGTAATTCCACTACATCCCCCTTGGCCACCGCGTCGCGGATTGCGTTGCGCCGGGGCTCGGGGTCGGCCTCGCGAGCG
>JBKOZB010000023.1:0-8691 GCA_046744225.1 Planctomycetota bacterium
GCTTCACCCTGATCGAGCTGTTGGTCGTGATTGCGATTATCGCGGTCCTGATCGGATTGTTGCTTCCGGCGGTCCAGGCCGCGCGTGAGGCGGCCCGCCGCGTCCAGTGCACCAACAACCTGAAGCAACTGGGCCTCGGCCTCCACAACTACGAGAGCACCTACGGGGCCCTGCCGACGTCGCTGGTCCTCAGGGGCCAAGGCAACGCGTTCTCCTGGTTCGGCGGCTGGAGCGCCCAAGGCCGCATCCTGCCCTTTCTCGAGCAGGGGCCGATGTTCAACGCCATTAACTTCCACACCCACTACGAGGACGCGCCGAACCTCACCGTCACGGCCCAGACCCTCTCGGTCTTCATCTGCCCCAGCGAGGTGAAGACCCAGCCGCTGGTCGAGGAGGAGGACGGCGAGCGGCTCGTCTTCGGTGTGACCAACTACGGCTGGTGCATGGGCGACTGGTACGTCTGGGGCGGCTTCGGCAGCCCGGAGAACCGCTCCGCCTTCGGCATCAACCGCAGCCGCCGCTGGGCGGACTTCACTGACGGCACGAGCAACACCATCCTCGCCGCCGAGGTCAAGACCTATCAGACCTACCTCCGCAACTGCGGCCGCCTGGCCAACATCACCAACCCGAACCAGATTCCCCCGCCGGAGGCGAGCCCGATTCAGGTGGCTCCCGAGTACGCCGGCGACTCCTGCGAGTACAAGCCGGGCGCCGGCCACACCGAGTGGACCGACGGCCAGGTGCACCAATCGGGGTTCACCACCGCCTGGACGCCGAACAACAAGACCCCGGGCGGCCCGGCTCCAGACCCCGACGTCGACCTCAACGGGCAGCGGGAGGAAGACGGCGGGCCGACCTTCGCCGCGGTCACCTCCCGCAGCTACCACCCCGGAGGCGTCAACGTCCTGCGGGCCGACGGGTCCGTCCGCTTCGTCAAGGACAGCATCAACGGCCAAGCCTGGCGGGGCCTCGGGACGGTAAGCGGTGGAGAGGTCATCAGCGCCGACGCATACTGAATGGCCGAGGGCAAATGGCAGAGGAAAGAGCGGTAAAACCCGTTATCCTTCCCCGTCAGAACGACCGAAAAGAGCAGGGGTGTTAAGTTCGGCGGTAACTGGCACCGTTTCTTTGACGGTAACTGGCACTCGGCTCGGCCCTATGACCGGCAAAGATTGTACCAATCAAATCTTAATAATATATATATTATTATATTAATGTACGACTTTGGCCTGGAAACCGGGCGAAACGCCTCCTGGACACCTCGCAAGACGACCGACGTCAAGCCCCCGCATGCTCAAGCTCCGGCTCTCCCTCGACGAAGCTCCGCGCTCCCTCCTCTGCCTCCTCCGCTTCGAGCCCCGGCCCCTTCCCGAAGAGCAGGTAGAGAACGGGCAGGGCGAGCATGGTGAGGAACGTGTCGCAGGCCATCCCGAAGACGACGACCGTCGCTAACGGCTTCTGCACTTCGGCTCCGATGCCGGTTGAGAGCATCATCGGAACAAAGCCGAGTGCGGCGACGGTGCCGGTCATGAGCACGGGGCGAAGCCTCGCAAGCCGTGCGTCTTCGATGGCCTCCCGTTTCGGGACGCCGCGGGCCATCCGGTCGCGGATGGCACTGACGAGCACGAGCCCTTCGAGCATCGATGCTCCGGCGAGAGCGACGAAGCCGACCCCTGCGGAGATGGTGAAGGGGAGTCCCATGACGTAGAGTCCGAGGATGCCGCCCACCCGGGCGAAGAGCACGCCGCTGAAAATCATCAAGGCGTCTCTGAGCGAGCGGAAGGTGAGGTAGAGCAGGCTGAGTATCAGCACGAGGGCGAGCGGCACCACGATGTAGAGCCGCCGCTCGGCCCGCTCCAGGTGTTCGAACTGCCCACCCCATTCGATGGTGTAGCCGGTCGGGAGCTTCACCTCTCGCCGAATCCGCTCCTGGGCCTCCTTCACAAACGACGCGATGTCTCGGCCCCTGACGTTTGTCTGTACGATGATTCGCCGCTCGCCCCAATCTCGTTGGATGGTGGAAGGGCCGCTGGTCTCTTCGAGCGACGCGAGGCGGGTGAGCGGGAGTCTTTGGCCGGTCGCGGTCGTGATGAAGATGCTCTCCAGGGCGTTTGGGTCCTCGCGGTAGGACATGGGCAAGCGAACGACAAGCGGGAAGCGTCTTCCGGGCTCGATGACCTCGCCGACATCGATGCCGCCGACGGCCCGGATGGCGTCGGTGACGGCTTGTGCCGGAACGCCGTAGCGGGAGAGGGCCTCATTATCGACGTTGATGCGAAGGACCGGGAGCCCGGTAATCTGCTCGACCGTCGTGTCTGCGGCACCGGGGATGGCTTTGACGACCTTCTCGATTTCCTCGGCCTTCGCCTTCAGGGTCTCCAGGTTATCGCCGTAGAGCTTGATGCCGAGGTCCGCCCGGATGCCTGCCACCATCTCGTTGATTCGCATCTCGATAGGTTGCGTGTAGACGGCCCGCATGCCGGGGAGAACCTTCGTCGCCTGGGCCATCACCGAAACGAGCTCTTCCTGCGTCTTTGCTCGCTTCCACTCGCTCCTGGGCTTGAGCGTGACGAAGATGTCGGAGAGTTCCAGCCCCATCGGGTCGGTCGCGACCTCGGCACTGCCGGTCCGGGTCCAGATGTCCTGAAGCTCGTCGGGGAAGTGCTTCTTCAGGTAGCCCTCGATTTGGCTCCCGTAGCGGAGGGACTCCTCCAGGCTCACGCTCGCAAGGCGGATGGTGTTCACGACCACCGAGCCCTCGTTGAGCCGCGGCACGAATTCAGAGCCGAGCTTCAAGCCGAGCATGGTCGCAAGGATGGTGATTGCTGCGACCGAGGCGAGCGTCATCCTCGGATGGTTCAGGCCCCAACCGAGGAGCGGTTGGAAGAGCCTGTGGGCCAGGTGGTCAACGAAGGTCTCCTTCTCGGACGGCCTCCGAGGAAGCCCGAGCGAGGCGAGGGCGGGCATGAGCGTGAGCGAGAGGATAAGCGAGGCCGAAAGGGCGAAGATGACGGTCAGGGCCATCGGCCTGAAGAGCTTCCCCTCGATGCCTTCGAGCGTGAGTATCGGAAGGTAGACAATCATGATGATGAGTTCGCCGAACATCGTCGGCTTCCTCACCTCGACCGCAGCGTCTCGGATGATGGCGAGCTTCTTCCGGTTCGAACGGTCTTGGGCGAGCCTCCGGACGCAGTTCTCGACCATGACCACCGAGCTATCGACGACAAGCCCGAAGTCGATGGCTCCTAAGCTCATGAGGCTTCCCGCGATGCCGATTCGCTCCATCATCGTGACGGCGAAGAGCATCGAGAGCGGGATTGCGGATGCGACGATGAGCCCGGCCCGGAAGTTTCCGAGGAAGGCGAAGAGCACGGCGATGACGAGAATCGCCCCCTCGAAGAGATTCCGCTCGACGGTCTTGAGCACCTGGTCAACGAGATGGGTCCGCTCGTAGACCACGTGCACGTTCACGCCCGCGGGGAGCGACCGCTTCACGTCTTCCATCGCGGCATCCAGGGCGTTCGTGACGTCGCGGGAGTTCTCGCCCATCCGCATGAAGGCGAGCCCGAGCACCGCTTCGCCTTTGCCCTCCGCGGTCACTCCGCCACGGCGGATGGCATGGCCGATTTCGACCTCGGCGACGTCTCGGACTCGAATCGGAACGCCGTCGTGGGCTTCGATGACGATGTCGGCGATTTGCTCAGGTGAGACCGTGCGGGCGACGCCGTGAACGAGGCTCGCCTCGCCTGAGCGGACGACGTAGCCTCCGCCGACGTTCTGGTTGTTCTGCTTCAGGGCCCGCATGAGGTCGTCGAGCGTCAGCCCATACTTCGCTAGCTTCGCCGGGTCGGCCTGCACCTCGAATTGTTTCTCGAAACCGCCCCATGCGTTGATTTCGGCGACTCCCGGCACGCGGAGGAGCCGCGGCCGGATGACCCAATCTTGGAGCGTGCGAAGCTCGGTCAGGTCAATCTCGGGATTACTGCTCGAAAGCAGGTAGTGGTAGACCTCGCCGAGTCCGGTCGCGACAGGCCCCATCTTCGGCCGCTCGATGCCCTCGGGGAGCTTCGCATTGGCGAGCCGCTCGTTTATCTGTTGCCGGGCGAAGTAGATGTCGGTGCCGTCCGCGAAGATGGCGACGACTTGCGAGAAGCCGAACTTCGAGACGGAGCGAAGCTCTTCGAGCCCTTTGAGCCCGCCCATCGCGTATTCGACGGGGAAGGTGATGAGCCGCTCGACCTCCTCGGGCGACAACTCGGGGGCTGCGGTGTTGATTTGGACCTGAATCGGCGTCGTGTCGGGGAACGCGTCGAGCGGCAGGCGAGCCGCCGAGCGGACGCCGACGACGATGAGAAGTCCGGTGACGAGAAGAATGATAAAGCGGTTCTTCAGGCTGAAGTCGATGATGGCGTTGAGCATCGTGGGGCTCCGTGCTGGTGGATGCGGCTAGTCGCAGCAACCGGCCCCGATGGAGCCCTTCATGATTTCCGTCTTCAGCAGAAACGAGCCGTCGGTCACCACCTCCTGGCCGGGCTTCAACCCCCACGTCACTTCCAGGATGTCCCCGCGTCCGATGGGCCTGGTCTTCACTCGCTGCGGCCGGTAGGCCCCCCCCTTCTGCGTCAGGAACACCAAGTCAGCGTTCTCGTAACGCTGGATGGCGGCCTTGGCTACGGTCAGGGCCTTGTGCGGCTCTTCGATGCGGATGCGAGCCTTGCCGAACTGGTGGGCCCTGAGAGTCCCGTCAGGGTTTGGAATCTCCGCCCGAACCTTGGTTGTCCGGGTCTTCTCGTCAACCTCGGCTCCGACCCACGTGATGCGGCCCGTGTAGCTCGCTTCCTCGCTCCCGGAGGTCATGCCAGAGACGGCGAACGTAACGGCCTGGCCCTGCCTGACTTTGGCGAGGTCACGCTCATAGACATCAATCCAGAGCCACATCTTCGAGGTGTCGGCGACGGTGTAGAGCTTCGCGGTCGGCTCGATGGCCTCGCCGAGTACGGCGTGTCGAAAGACGACCGACCCGGCGATGGGGCTCGTGATTTCGAGGAGCGGCCTCGTGTCGTTCGTCTGAAGAATCCGGGCGTGTGCCGCGTCGTCGAAGCGGAAGTTCCGGAGCCTCTGCTCGGCGTTCCACAGGTTCGATTGGGCCTGATTCATCGCCGTCCGCGTCGCAATTTCCTCCTTCAGGGCAACCGCGTTCGCTGCGGTGAGGGCCTTGATTCGCTTGTAGGTATCCTCCGCGAGCTTGTAGGCCGCGTGGGCGGAGAGGTATTGCGTCTTCGCCGTGCTCACCTCGGCCGAGTCGATGACGGCGATGACCTCTCCGGCCTTAACGACTTGGCCGAGGTCCACGCGGGCCTCTCTCAGGTAGCCCGCGACCCGCGGGTTAATCTCGGCGTAGCAGTTCGCGTCGTAGGCCGTCTCCGCGTTCGCGGTCAGCTGGTGGGCGTGCTCCTCCTCGGTGACCGGAGCGGTTTTGAGCCCGATGTCTCCTGCGAGGTCGGCCGACGCGAGGCGGACCATCGGGAGGAGCTTGCAGTATTTGACCTTCCCGTCGGCCCCTCGTTCGCCGAACTCGGCACACCAGCCGTCGTTGATGAGGTTCGGGTCGGCTGAAGCCGTGTCCCCCTCGCCCTTGCCGAAGTTCTCCGGGTGGCACTTCGGGCAGAAGTGAGCCGGGAGCCGGTGCTCGCACGGCGTGATGTCGTATTTCGCCGCGTTCTCGGGGTGGCACTTCGTGCAAATCTCCTCGGGGATGTTCCCGTGCTCGGGGCAGAGGAGGAGCTTCTCCTTCAGGTCGGGATGGCAGAGCGTGCAGAACTTCTCCGGGACCCCGTGCTCTTTGCAGTAGGGGCCGTAATCGGGCTTCGCCGATTGCACGCCGAGCTTCGAGAGCACGTCCGGCCGGACGACGGCCAACGCAACCAAGCCAATCGCCGCGATGCCGAGCACCGCGAGCGTTCCCACGATGATTCGCTTCATCGATTGCTCTTCTGTGTATGTGTAGCGGGACGCACGCACACGCTTCGATGCGTGTGGTCCCGCGGTTTGGTGAACTCACTTCCGCTTTGCGGCGAGGCGACGCACGCCGAGCCTGCGCGGACGATGAGCGGCCCGCTCAGCCGTGCGACAGTTGAGGAGCGTGATGCTCAACAGCGGAAGTTCCGGAGAAGGGCGTGGGTTCGCTGCGAGGTCCGCCAGGCAGGCCAGTCGGGCGGCGTCCTGCCGTTCCTCCGGCTGAGAGCCGAGAGGTCGAGCGTTGGCGGCAGGAAGGGGACGGGCAGGAGGTCCGGGGCGGGGAGCAGGCTCGAAGCGGTCGAGCCCTTGCCACGAACGGCCGTATCTTTCACGGCTCCGTTGCAGATGCAGCTTCCGCAATCGCCGGGAGCCTTCGAGGGAAGCGCCGACTCGTCATGCCGGTCCCTCGTCGTCTGGGCATGGTCGTCACAGCACGCCATCTCCTCGGCCCGGCAGAGGAGCGGGCACGTGAGGAGAACGCAGACCATGAGGAAGGCGACGATGGCTCGCACGGGAATGACTCAAGCTTACGGAAGAAGCACCTTAACCCTAAAGAATAGGGGATCTTGCGCCCTGGTCAACTCTAATCCGGGTCCGTTGGCCTTCTGGCCATCGGTCGAATCCACCTAAATGTACTCGACCCGGTCCCGCATTTCGTCGGGCTCATAGACTTCCCAGATGAGGACCAGGGCAGCGATAACTTCGCCGATATTCCGCGTGTCCTTCTCGCAGTAGGCAATCCCGGCATGCGGGACACCGGCGGCATGGATGCGGAGGAAATCCCGGTCCTGGGTGAAGATGACCCAGCTCTCAAGCCGGGCGTGGGCCGCCTGCTCCTCGTCTGTGGCACCGATGAGCCCGACCTCGGGGGTGGTGGTGACCTCGATGCCGTGACGACGAAGCCCTACGGCAATGGCCTTGGAGCAGTTCTCATCCAGGTGGAAGCGGATCGTCTTTGGCATTGGCAATCCGTGCCTTGAGAACCTCCTTGAGCCGCGAAGACTGCTTCTCGCGCTGCTCCTCGTACCACGTCCGATCCGCGGCGATCTCGGCATTTATCTCTTCGCGATGGTCGTGATAGTAGGCCAAGGCCGCATAAATGCCAGCCAGTGTCAGGTGCGGAAACTCAGAAACGATTTCCGCCGGGCTCATTCCTTGCCGCTCGTGCATGATGGCCACGTGCTTGACCTGAATGCGGCTGCCCGCGATTCGCGGCTTGCCGCCGCAGGTGTCGGGCGTCGAGACGATGTACTCGCGGATGACAGGGAGCATGCCCACCATCGATGGGGAGT
The DNA here is from genome assembly GCA_046744225.1 of Planctomycetota bacterium. Classification (GTDB taxonomy): domain Bacteria; phylum Planctomycetota; class Planctomycetia; order Isosphaerales; family Isosphaeraceae; genus JBKOZB01. Next base: position 7,311 of record JBKOZB010000023.1, read on the forward strand.
CCTGTGTCTGGGTTGCGATCGGTTCCATAAATCCCATGGTACCTCGGATTGCCCTCGGGAGCCAACGCTTCCTGAGGCCATGCAAGCAATCGTTCTGGGCGGTCAAGGGGGAGGTGGCGTTAAAGCCTATGAATTAAGACGACGTAGTTTCGGCCTCGGAAATCGCTGCCTGGGCCTGGTACCCTAAACTGCTCAAAACCCGCCGTTCTGAAAGTGCAGAGAAGTTCGGTGTTGGGGAGCGACGGTCAGAGCCTCCGCATCCCGGAGGGTATCATCAGGGGAATGGGGCTCGTGTCCGGTTGGTCTCGGAATCACGGTGATGGTCGAATCCCCGCCCGCCCCTCGATCCGTTCGCTTGCAAGGGTTAAGCGGTTAAGGTGCAATTTTGAGCTACGCAGGAGCCATCGGTTCACCATCATGGCCCGGCGGCATCGGCCCGCCATTTGCCCGGCTGATGGTCACTACCTTGATGCGTTACCCGGACCCGGCGGCCACCTCGACCGCCGGGCCGCCTCGAAGGACGCGACGAAGGAGGGCAACCATGAGCCGCGACGTGTCCATGCTCCTGGTCGGGATGGCGTTGGGTGCCGGCCTGATGTACGTCTTCGACCCCCAGAGCGGGCGGCGTCGACAGGCCCTGATGCGGGACAAGGTGTCCAGCTGGGCTAATGACGCCCAGGAGCTGGCCGTGAAGAAGGCCCGCCACCTGGGGAACCGGGCCCGGGGCGTGATGGCCGAGGCCCGGTCGATGGTCGCCGGGCAGAGCTGAACCGGCGGAGGACGCCGGGGCCCGCCACCGAACTTCCTCCTCATGGGGGTGCTTCGGCACTCCCATTCTATTGGCGGACGAGGGAAGAAGGCTTTCCCCCTCGGAGGTGTAGCCATCCCATGAAAAGCAGGCTGACCCTCCCGCTGCGGTGGCTTGAACGCCTCACGCAGCACGCGACGGATTTCGTCAGCAGCCCTTGGGGCACGCTCTCGGCCCTCGGCATCATCGCCGTGTGGCTGGCGTCGGTCCCGTTCCTGGGGTGGTCCCGGGCGTGGGACCTGGTGGACGAGGTCATCTTCGCCACCTCGTTCCTGCTCCTGTTCCTCCTGCAACGCGGGCAGACCAAGGCCACGCTCGCGATGCAGCTTAAGCTGAACGAGTTGCTGGCGGCGGAACACCGGGCCAGCCACCAGCTCATCAACGTCGAGAACAAGTCGGAGGGGGAAGTCCGCGACTTGCACGACCGCTTCCAGAAGCTTCAGGAGAGGGGTCCCGGCTCGCACTCAATCGAGGAGCATCGGACGGCGTCCCCGTAAGTGTTCGGGGATAGCGGGTCACCCGAGTCGTGGAGGGGTATAACCGAAAGTCGACGGGCCGGCAAAAAGTCTGGCG
>JBKOZB010000010.1:0-8974 GCA_046744225.1 Planctomycetota bacterium
GATCCGCATCAGGTCCTTCAGTTCTTTCTGAAGGTTGGCGCGGTCTTCCTTGCCGCCCCGGCCGGGGCGGTGGTCCTGGAGCTGGGCCATCAGCTCGCCCATGCGGCCGGCGACCTGCTCGAGCCGCTTCATCAGCGGCTGGACCTTCTGAGTCCGGATCGAGAGCTCCTCGACGAGGTTGACCGCCTTGCGGCGGCGGCTCTTGAGGTCGGCCATCAGGCCGCGCCGGACGGCCTTGTCGCGCGCGCGGACGTACGAGCGGAAGTCGCGGTTGTTGCACTCCATCAGGTGGGCCAAAGTGGCGAGGTTGTGCGGCATCCGGCCGAGAATCTGGTCCTTCTCCAGGTTCTCGGTGACGGAGACCTTGACCGTCCGGTCGAACGGGAGCTCGCCCTCATTGACCTTCTTGAGCACGTCGACGACCAAGGCCAGCGCGAAGTGGCACTCCAGCACCTTGCGGCGGAAGCGCTTGCGCGTGATCTCGATCTTCTTGGCCAGGCTGATCTCCTGCTCGCGGGTCAACAGCGGGATCTCGCCCATCTGGGTCAGGTACATGCGAACCGGGTCGTCGATCCGCCGCGAGATCTCGTCGAGATCCTCGAGGGTCAGCTCGCCATCCTCCTCATCGACCACCTCGTCGACGAGGTCGTCGGGCTCGTCATCGAGGTCGCCCGAAGCGAGGAGTCGCGACTCCGCCTCGTCCTCGTTGATCAGCTCGATGCCCATCTCGTCGAGCGATTCGAGCAGGCCGTGGATCTTCTCCGGGCTACTGGCCTCGTCGGGCAAGTAGTCGTTGACTTGATCGAAAGTCAGGAATCCACGCCGCTTGCCCAAGTCGAGGAGCGTCTTGAGGCCCTCGTCCAATTTTTCCATCCAGAAACCTCCCTCACGCACGGAACGACGGGTCAGGACGCGTTTTTCGTCTTCGTGTCCGGCCGCTTAGAATAAAGGCGATAAAGTTCCCGCTGCAGGGCCCGATACTCGTCAGGATTGGCCGTGGCATCCGTTTCCTTGAGGGCGTCTTGCACATCGCGGAGCCGTTCCCGCCAGTCGCGCTCGGCAATCTTGGCGAGGACGCCCCGCAGTCGCTCGTCGAGCGGGGCAGGGCGGACCCCCTCGGAGACCGGCTGCGGGTCGATCGGCAGCAGCAGGCCGGCCGCCAGGGCGCGAACCCCGGCATCCTCCAGCCGCAGCGCGACCCGCTCGAACGTCGGTTCCTGCCCCTCGCCGTACAGGTCGTAGCACGCCTGGAGAATCGTACGCAGCGGGGCGTCGCGAATCGAGACGGCCGGGACGCGAGAAATCAAGGGACCGACCACGCGGGGCTCGTTCAGGACGATCTCCACCAGCTCGCGGTCGGTCGGGTCGAGGTCCGCCGGCCGGATCGGCGCGGAGGCCGGCTCGGCCGTCGGGGGCGTGTCGGGACCCTCCGGGCGGGGCCGCTCGGCCCGCGCCAGCCGTGCCGACGCGCCGCGCAACTGCCGGAGCCGCTTGTCGAGCGTCTCGACCGGCACGCGGAGCCGGCGCGAGAGCGTGTCAAGTGCCTTGCCCAGCTTGACGTCGAGCCCGGCACGGTTCGCCTTCGGGATGCGGCCGAGGATCGCCAGGACCCACTCCGCCGCCCGCCGCGAGTCCTCGAGCGAGTTGAGGTCGAACCGCTGCCCGGCCCGATCGATCGCGAACGCCAGGGGGTCGACCGCCCGATCGACGAGCGACCGGAAGGCGTCGGCCCCTTCCTTAAAGAGGAAGTCGCACGGGTCGAGGTCCACGGGCAAGGTCAGGACCCGCACATCCACCTCGTGTCCCAGGAATAGTTCCAGGGCCCGGTCGGCCGCCGACTGCCCGGCCTCGTCGCCGTCAAAGATCAGGACGACGCGGTCGGCCAGCCGCCGCAACGCGAGCACGTGGTCGTCGCCGAGTGCCGTGCCGAGCGTGCCGACGAAGTTGGCCAGCCCAACCTGGTGCGCGGCGATCACGTCGGTGTACCCCTCGACCACGGCGACCCATCCCGCCGCGCGGGCCGCCGCGCGGGCCAGGTCGGCCGCGTAGAGCACCCGGCGCTTCTGGAACACCGCGGTCTCGGGGCTGTTCAGGTATTTTGCGGCATGTTTTCCATCCTTGGCCATGGCCTCTTCAATCGCGGGCAGAGTCCGGCCTCCGAAGCCGAGGGTCCGCCCGCGCGGGTCGTGGATTGGGAAGATCAGGCGGCCCCGGAACCGCGCGCGAGCGGTCCCCGGCGTCTCCTTCGACCGGACGATCAGCCCGGCCTTCTCCAGCAGTTCCGCCGTGTATCCTTCACGGCGGGCGCGGATCAGGAGCCAGTCGCGGACATCGGGGGCGTAGCCGAGGCCGAACCGCCGGATGGTCTCGCCGTTGATCCCGCGCTGCGCGATGTAGGCCATTACCTCGGGCGCACGAGCCAAGGCCTCGGCGAACACCCGTTCGGCCCAGGCGTTGACCGCGAACAGCTCAGTCTTCGACGGCCCTCGCGGCGTCGCGGCGATCGACGACGGGTTTTCTAGGGCGAGACCGGCCCGTTCGGCCAACATGCGCAGCGCCTCGGGAAAATCAACCCGCTCATAATCCTTGACAAAATCGAAGACATCGCCCCCGGCCCCGCAACTCCAGCACTTGAACGATTGTCGCTCGGGGTTCAGCTCCAGCGACGGATTGTGATCGTCGTGGAAGGGACACAACGCCTTGAACTTGGAACCGGAACGATGCAACGGCAGGTATTCACCGACCAACGCGACGATATCGACCGCGTTCTTGATGGTGGCAAGGGTCGCTTCGGAGTGACGGGGCACCGGGGGCTCCTGAATCGGGATCTCAGGCCCGGATCCATGGTGACTGCGGTCGTCGGAGTTCGGACGCCACTGTCCTTTTCCTGGGCCCGCACACCGTGCCCTAATTAACGGGGCTTCAAAAGAATTATAACCCTTACCAAAAATTGGTCAAGTTTTTTCACACCCTCACGGCGGTCGATGGGTCTTTTCTAAGTCGGCATGATTTTCGCATTTAGAACGGTGCTTCGCGTGTCCGCGCCCTCCAGCTTGGCCGATCTGCACGCCCCCGGCTGGGTGAACCCTTGACAATGCCGAGACTTCTGTTCCTCCCGACTTCGAGGGTCACCGTCTTACCCAAATCCTCATAATCACGACCTCTCATCCCGAAAAATGTCTCGTGGACCAGGTGTCCAAGTCAAGAGCAGATTTTTGAACATTTGATGAATAAAGAGAATGTGATTGGGCAACCGACCGAGGCCGAGCCGAGGATCTTCGTCAATTCCTTTCTCCTCCTGTCGTGTGCGTGTAACGCACCAATCTTCTCCACCGGCAAGAATTGGTACATTGCACGCACCTGACAAGACCGCCGAGTGCGACGCTCTCAGGACGAGTTCGGGTGCACGAATGACACTTGTTGCGAAGTATTGCGGCGGAGTCGAGATTGCAAACCATGCCTGGACCGCTCCGGCCTTTTTTCACAGGACACTAATTTAATGGAGTTTGCGTCGATTGTATCGTTCCAGATTCCGGTCCCGGTGGCCAGTTTGCCGAACGAACCGAATTGACCAGCGCCGTAATGTCACCATTCGGAATTTGTGGCGTGAACGAGACGTTACGGGGATGATCAAATTAGGAGAGACCGTGAACCTCGTGCCGGACGCAGTCCGATGTGCGACCCCATAAGGAACTCGCCTTGAGCCAACGCCCATTTACCATCTGCCAGTTGTCATCGGCCATCACCTCGCGGCGGGCGTCTCAGCGCTGGCTGCCGCCGGGCCCACCGATGGTGACGAACACGCTCTGACCTCCAGGAGTCATGAGACGCAGCGGCAGGCCCTGGCTCAGGTCGATCGCGTCAATGGCCGTGTCGTACTCGGCCTTGGTCTTCACCGGGGTCCGGCCGACGGCGACGATCTGAATGCCAGGACGCAGGCCGGCGCGGAACGCAGGGCTGCCGGCGACGACCTGATCAATCACCACCGCCGACGACTCGTGACCCGACTCGCCTGGCGGCAACTCGCGGACGCGGAAGCCGAGCGAGCCGAGCACTGGCGTGGTCGGCAGCTCGGCGATCGTCACCTGCACCGTCTCCGTTTTTCCCTCGCGGTAGTAGGTCAGGGGGACCTTCGAGTCGAGGGCGAGGCTGGCCACCTGGTTCCGCAGGCTGGCCGGGTCGGGCACGTCCTTGCCGTCGAGCTTGACGATGATGTCGCCGACCTGGAGCCCGGCCTTGGCGGCGGGGCTCCCTGGCTGGACCTCCACGACGAGCGACCCGCTCGTGTCGGGGAGCTTGAACTCCTTGGCCAGGGCCGCCGACAGAGGCTGGATCCGCACACCGAGGTAGCCGCGGACGACCTTCCCCTCCTTGATGAGCCCCTCGACGATCCGCTTGGCCATCGATGAGGGAATGGCCAGGCCGATCCCGACGTAGCCGCCGCTCTCGGGCGAGATGATCGCGGTGTTGATGCCGATGACCTTGCCCGAGAGGTCGATCAGCGGACCGCCGGAGTTCCCCGGATTGATCGCGGCGTCGGTCTGGAGGAACGACTCGTACTCGTTGATCTGCAAATCGTTGCGCTGGGTGGCCGAGATGATGCCGGCCGTCACCGTGTGGTCGAGCGCGAACGGGCTGCCGATGGCCAGGACCCAATCGCCGATGTCGAGCTCGTCCGAGTCGCCCCACTCAGCGGAGACCTTCAGACCGGCCTTGACTTGGAGCACGGCCAGGTCGGTCTTGGGGTCAGCCCCGAGGAGCCGGGCGGGGACGTCGTTCCCCTGGCTCAGGCGCACGACGATCGTGTCGGCATCCTTGATGACGTGGTTGTTGGTGACGATGTAGCCGTGCTCTTTATCGATGATGACGCCCGAGCCGAGGCCGATGCTCTCGAAAACCTGGCCGAAGCGGTTCCCCGCGCCGGGGAAGCCGCCGCCCTGGCGGAACCGCTGCGTCTTGATGTGGACGACGGCGGGCGAGACGGCGGTGGTCGCCATCCGGAACAGTTCGGAGGCGCGGTCGACCACCCCGCCCTTGTCGAGCCGCGCCAGGGCCTCGGTCGCGGCTCGGGAGCGGCCCGCCTCCCAGGCGTAGCCGGCCTCCCCGGCCACGTACGGGATACCATAGACCAGGCTCGCCAGCAGGCAGAGCACGAACAGCACGAGCAAGAAGCCGAGGCGCACCGGCGGGGTCGTGGAGCGGGGCGGTGGTTCGTCAAGGCCGAAGTCTTGCGGGTCGAACGACGCCATCGGTGGCTCCCTGGCGGTCGGCGGTCGGGTTGGTCTCCTCAAAAAGCCTAGGCGGATCGTAAGTTGAAATCAACCGTCTCGGCCGGCTCCCGGCCCCGACGCCGCCCCCGGCTCGGTCCCCTCGGCCCGGCGCAGGCTGGGGTAGGGGTCGCGGATCACCAGTCGTAGCGCGAGGTAGCAGCACGTCAACGCAAACGCCAGGCCGAGGGCCGAGCGCACGAGCAGGACCTTCGACTCGGCCTGGCCCACGGCCAGCCCGATGACGAAGTAGGCCCAACCGAAGACGGTAAACCCCTTTCTGAACATTCTCCTCCGCCGGTGGCCCCGGCCCCGGCGCGGCTTGCGCCGGCCATCAAGTCTCTATCGGCGTGGGCGGTGCTCGGTTAGACTGAATTCCTTGAAGAGTACGGGGCCGTCGCGGGCGCCGGGCGGCTCGGGGCCCCGGCCCCTGGACGGGAGCCGGGAACGACCCATGTGTGGGATCGCCGGTTTCGTGAGCCGCGACGGCGAAGTGGCCGATCGTGCCGTGTTGGCCCGGATGACCGCCACCCTGACCCACCGGGGGCCCGACGGCGACGGACTCTACCTCGACGGCTCCGCGGCGCTCGGGCACCGCCGGCTCTCAATCATTGACCTGGCCGGCGGCGCCCAGCCGATGGCCAACGAGGACGGCTCGGTCTGGGTCACGTACAACGGCGAACTCTACAACGAGCCCGAGTTCCGCCTCCGGCTCGAGGCGCGCGGGCACGTCTACCGCACCCGGTCCGACACCGAGAGTCTCGTCCACCTCTATGAAGAGTACGGCCCGGAGTTCATCCGCCGCCTCAACGGCATGTTCGCGCTGGCCCTTTGGGACGGCCGCCGCCGCCGGCTCGTCCTGGCGCGCGACCGGATGGGCCAGAAGCCGCTGTATTATGCCGAAACCCCGCGTGGGGGCCTCGTCTTCGGCTCCGAGCCCAAGGCGCTCCTGCCGCACCCCGACGTCCCCCGCCGCCTCGACCGCGCCGGCCTGGTACGTTATCTCTTCTACGAGTATGTCCCGTCCCCTCATTCGATCTGGGACGGCCTGCGCAAGCTGCCGCACGCGCACTGGCTGGTCTGGGAGGAGGGCCGGGCCGCCCTGACGCGCTACTGGCAGCCTCCCGCGCCGGTCGCCGAGATCGAGGCGCCGCCGTTTGAAGGCTCGGCCGAGCGGTTCTGGGGCGACCTGCGCGAGTCGGTCGCGCGGCATCGACGCTCCGACGTACCGCTGGGTGTCTTCCTCTCGGGCGGGATCGATTCGTCGAGCGTCGCCGCCGCGTTGACCGAGCTGGAACCGGCCCGGAACGTGCGCACCTTCTCGATCGGTTTCGAGGACCCGAGCTTCGACGAAAGCGCGCACGCCCGCGCGGTCGCCCGGCACCTGAGGACCGACCATCACGAGCGAACCCTCTCGGCGCGAACCGTCTACGAGTTGTTGCCCGAGGTCGCGGCCTGGCTCGATGAGCCGTTCGGCGACGCCTCGATCCTGCCGACGCACCTGCTGAGCCGGTTCGCGCGGACCGAGGTGACGGTCGCGCTCGGGGGGGACGGAGCGGACGAACTGCTCGCTGGCTATCCGACGTTCGCGGCCGAGCGCGCGGCGCGGCTCTTTCGCCGCCTACCGGCCCCCGCGCTGGCCCTAGCCGGCGCGGCGGTCGGCCGGCTGCCGGTCGATCACGGCAACATCAGCTTCGATTTCCGGCTCAAGCAATTCTTGCGGGGGGCGACCGCGCCCGCGGCCCTGGCCCACCAGCGCTGGCTCGGCTCGTTCTCAGGCCCGGAGATCGCCCGGCTGGTGATCGGGGCCGAGTCGTTCGACGTCGAGGCCGAGCACCTGGAGCGCGCCCGGCACCTCGCCCCCGGTGCCGACCCGCTGACCCGCGCGCTGGCGCTCTATCAGGACACCTATCTGCCCGAGGACATCCTGACCAAGATCGACCGGGCGAGCATGGCCTGCGGCCTGGAAGTGCGTGCGCCGTTCCTTGATGCCCGGCTGGTGGACGCGATCGCGGGGCTCCCCGCCGCGTTCAAGTACGGCCGGCGCCGGACCAAGCGGCTGCTCAAACAGGCGGCCGCGGGCCGGCTCCCGGCGTCGATCCTCCGACGACCCAAGAAAGGGTTCGGCATCCCCGTGGCGCGCTGGCTCCGCGGCCCGCTCGCCCCGCTCTTGAACGCGCTCCTAGGCCGCGAGCGACTGGAGCGCCAGGGCCTCTTCCGCCCCGACGAGGTCGCCCGCCGGATCGGCGAACACCAAGCCGGCGTCCGCGACCACCGCAAGCCGCTCTGGACGCTCCTGATGTTCCAGCTTTGGTGTGACCATTGGTTGAAATCGTGAGAGAGGTCTCGCAAGGCGGGGAGAACCAGGTATCCTGCGTGCCGAGGAGGCGCATGATGGCCACGTTGACAAAGGTTGGAGCGAGCCAGGACCAGCGCATCGTGCTGCATGGCGTGAGCTGGCAGACCTACCAAGGGTTGCTGTGCTCGGATGAGTCGCGGCGCGGTTCGGTTCGAATGATGTATGACCGTGGGAGGCTCGTCCTCATGTCACCGTCGAAGGCACACGAGCAAGACGCGGAACGCCTGGGCCTGCTCGTCCGCCTGACGGCCGCCGGGATGGGTATGAACTGCATGGGCGTGGGCCGAACGACCCTGACCCGCGAGGAGGCCGAGCGAGGCAAGGAACCGGACTCGGCGTTCTACCTGGCCAACGAGCCGCGCCTGCGGGGGAGGCGTGAAGAGACGCTCAACCTGAACATCGATCCACCTCCCGACCTTGCCATCGAGGTCGAGATCACGCATCGCGACAAGGGGATGCTCGACGTCTACGCGGCGCTTGGCGTCCCGGAGGTCTGGCACTACGACGGCGAGAACCTCCGCGCCCTCCAGCTTCAAACCGATGGAAAATACGTGGAGGTTCCCGCAAGCCCCGCCCTGCAGTTCTTGCCGCTGAAAGAGATCCCACAATGGCTGGAGCGGGCTGAAACCGAGGGAGAGACCGCGATGATGATGGCGTTCCTCGACTGGGTCCGCAACGAGCTGGCCCCCCGCCGGCCGCGGGGTGAAAGGGAATGAGAATCCTCGTCGTCTCCGACATCCATGGCAACTGGCCGGCACTCGCGGCGATCCACGAGCCGCACGACGTCTGCCTCTGCCTGGGCGACCTGGTCGATTACGGCCCCGACCCCGCGCTCTGCGTCCGCTGGGCGATGGAGCACGCCCACTTCGCGATCCGGGGCAACCACGACCACGGCGTGGCGCAGGGGGTTCCGGTCGCCGGCGAAAACGGCTACCGCTATCTGACGCGGGTCTCGCGCCCCTTGATGTGGGACGCGCTCGGGCCAGACGAGCGGCGCTACCTGCTCCAGCTCCCGGTGACGCGGCGGATCACCCTCGGCGGCAAGCGGTTTCTGATGGTCCACGCCACGCCCCGCGACCCCCTCGACGAGTACCTGATGCAGGACCCGAAGCCCTGGGCCAAGCGGGTCCTCAACGTCGAGGCCGACATCGTCTGCGTCGGCCACTCGCACATCCAGTTCAACCTGACGGCCGAGGGCGTCGTGGTGATCAACCCCGGCAGCGTCGGCCAGCCGCGCGACGGCGACCCCCGCGCCGCCTACGCGGTGATCGAGGACAACAAGATCGAGCTGAAGCGGGTCGCCTATCCGATCGAGGAGACGGTGGCGCGGATCGAGGCGTCGCCGTTG
>JBKOZB010000105.1:0-5581 GCA_046744225.1 Planctomycetota bacterium
GGGCGTTGAACATCATGACCCATCAGGGCATGCCGCAGAGTGTCCTTGTGGCGTGATTTCCACATTCGATCATAATATATGTGTCAGTACACTCGCATTTCACCTTCGTGCAACAACGCTAAGGAAAAGAAAAAGCAAAGATATTCGCTCAGAGGTCCGAAGGGGACCAGAGCCCCAGTTCCCGCCCCCGGACCCCCACCCCCTTCCCTCTTCTTGGATCGTGATCATCGTTCCATGCGTATCCCCTCCAAACTGACCAACCCCTCCTCTCTCGACCTTGACGAGGGAGGAAAAAAGCTCTAAATTTGTGGTTTCCCGCTGGGTCAGGGATTTTTCGAAGAGCCTCCGTCCACTCAGGGGATCAGGAACTCGCCCGAGGACATCAGGTTTATGCCGCGGAAACGATTTGGTCGCAACCGGAAGAACCGCTGTCGGTTCTGCACTCCCGAAGGCTGCCCGCGTCCGGCCTACGTCGATTACAAGGACGTCGGCTTGTTGAAGAAGCTTTGCACCAACCAGAGCAAGATGTTCTCCCGGAAGCGGAGCGGCAACTGCGCGGCGTTCCAGCGGGCGGCGAGCGACGCCGTCAAGCGCGCCCGGTTCATGGCCCTGATCCCGTACGTGGGCGAGTGAGCCATCGCACGGCCGGACGTGAGCGTCATCCCGCCTCGCGTCCGTGGTGTTTCTTCCCCTTCCGGCCTGATTCGTCCTGGCCCCGCGCTCACTTCAGGAACGCCAGGAACTGCGCGTCGAGGGTCGCATACGGGACGCCGAGCCGGTCCTCCAGCGACCGGCCCGAGTCAAGCTTGAGCCGTCCCTGATAGGCGTCCTTGACGTAGTCGAGGAACGGCTCGCGATACTGCCGGTTGTGCGACTGCATCAGGAAGACGGCCAGAGCGATCGCCTCCTGGTAGCGGAGGTGGACGCCGTCCTGATCGTTGAACTGGGCCTGGTTGAGCCGGACGAACTGCGCGATCGGAATATGCTCGCCGTTCTGGACGAGCCGTCGCCGCGCCTCTTCGATCCGAGGCCCGATGAGTCCGCCGATGGACAGGGACCCGTCAGGCTCGGCGGTCAGGGTTTCGAAGTAGGTGCCGAGTCCTTCGAAGACCCAGTAGTTGCCGACGTTGCGCTCGAAGTTGCTGCGACCGGCCGACTCGAAGAGCAACTGGTGCGAGACCTCGTGATAGAGCGTCGCCGTCACGGGGAGCTGACCCCCTTCGTCGCGGAAGAAGTAGGCGGGAGCCCGCTTCTTCGGGGACTTGGGGGGATCGTAGTAGCCCAGGCTTTGTTCGAAATCCTTCCCCGTGTGCTGGCGGAGATAATCGATGTACTCCTGCTTGGAAGAGAAGTAGTAGACGACATGCGGGTTGAGCGTGTGCTCACCGGTTATCTTCTTGTCGCGGAAACGCTGAGCGAGGGGGGAGTTGCCGCCGATGACGTCGGCCAGGAGGGCGAAGAAGAGCTGGTGGAACATTTCGAGCTGGCGGCCGAAGGCGATCGCCTCGGAGAGTGGGACGTTTGTCTGGATCTTGAAGTGCTCGGTGGAGATCTTCCAGCAGTCCTCCCAGGCGCCGTGGAGCCGGTCGGCCTCGGCGGCGGGGAGCCAGCGGACCTGCTTCGGACCCTGGGCCCCAGGCGCGGGGAGCTCGTTCCGCTTCAAGTGCTCGATCCACGATCGATCGACCCAGCCAAAGGTCGGGTCGAAGGTCATCCCCTTGTGTTTCTGCTGGACGGCGTAGGGGGTGGCCCAGCCGCCTTCGTGCGGCACGAAGCCGAGCAGCCGGCGCGCCTCGGGGTGGTCGGGCTGGCGGTCGAGGACCGCGCGGAGGCATTCGTCGGCCAGCGCATAGTGTCTCGGGTCGGTCGGGGCCACGCGTTCGGCCAGTTTGAATAGTGCCTTCGCCGAATCTGTGCGGATCGACTCCAACTCGGCCTGGGCTGGCGACCCGGCATCGTTCCGCGCCGGGACGATTTCGGGGAGCGGGACGAAGCGCGTCGGGCCGTCGGGCGGAGGCGCGGGCTCGATTCGGGCGCGGACCTCGTCGGCCTCCTTCCTCTGGCCGCCCCTGGCCAGGCGGTCGGCCAGCGCCTGGAGTTGCTCGGCCTCGCGATCGTGGACCGCCGGACGCTCCTGGCGCAGCTCGGCCCCGCGCGCCGTGGTCGCGTGGGGCGGAGGGACCTGCATGACCAACGCCGCACCGACCATCCAGACCGAACCGATCATCCCTCCGCCCCTCCCTCGCCCGAGATCTCGAACCGGACGATCCGATCCGGCTCAGGTCCGGCCGCGGGTTCGCTCTGGACGGCACCCGCCCCCCGGCGCACAATGCGCGGCGGTAACGAGGTCGAGATGACCCGCGCCCCGGTCCGGACCGGCGAAAGGAGTCCAGCCGCCATGTCGATCGCTCGTCCCCGCATCCCCTCGGCCCTCACCCTGCTGGTCGGCCTGGCGCTCGGCTGGGGCCTGGCCCATGGCCCCGCGCCCACCCTCCAGGCCCACGGCAGCGGCAGCGACCGCTCGGGCGAGTCGATCCTGACCGCGGGCCCGGTCATGATCCGTTACAACGAGGGGATGAAGATCCAGGTCCCGCAGGATGCCTTGTATTTCCTCGATTACAAGGCAGGCCGCCTCCTGGCCACGATCCCCACGATGCAGCAGTCGGTCGGTTCCACCAAGATGCTCGACTCGTTCGCCGAGCGCGACCTGGTCGCCGACTTCAAGCTCGACGTGGAGAACGGTTCCAGGCCCCACTTCCTGATGACCACCGGCGCCCTGGGCGTTTACAGCGGCGGCTGGGCGCCGCTCTACGTCTTCGAATCGACCACGAACCAGGTGGCCGTCTACAAGATCGAGCAGGTCACGCTGGGCCGATCGTCGCAGGCGAAGCTCGAGCTGGTGGAGCTCCGGTCGCTCAAACCTCCGGCCGTGCGATGATCCGGACCGGGGCTCAGTACGGGACGACCACGACCCCGCCCGGCCTCGGCAGCACGGCCCCTCCACCACCGCCCGCCGGGGCGGCGCCTCCTCCCTGGGCACCGGCCGCAGCACCGCCCCCGCCGCCTTGGTCCTCGGCCAGGACCGACTCGTTGCCGTAGGGACGGGCCTCCTGGTGGAGCAGGAGCCACTCGGCCCTCGGGTCGAACACGTTGGCGTCACGGTACTCGCGGAACGGGTCGAGCGTCCCCGGGTTGTGACTGACGAAGACCAGGCCCGTCGTGTACTGGAAGAACCCGAGCCACTGGCGGTCGAGCCCCAGGCCGAACGGGACCTCGCTCTTGTAGTCGATCACGCCGAAGATCTTCTTGTGCACCGGCGCCGTCTCGAACGCCACCAGCAGCAGCGCGACCGTCAGCAGGCTGGTGAGGAGCCCGAAAAAGATGCGGCCGATGTGGTAGATCGGGGTCGGGAATCGCACCATGGCCGGCGCGATCGTCTCGGTGGTCAACCGCAGGATCACCAGCGCGACGATGAAGATCCCCATCAGGCAAAGCGTGTCGGAGAACCCCCAGCCGATTCCGGTGCCGTCCAGCAGCGCGGCCAAGGGCTCGTAGAAGTTGAACGCGAGGAGACCCGCGAACAGGACGTTGAAGAACATCAGGGTCGCCCCCCAGAGCCCTTCGCTCATCAGGGCCCAGGTCATCCCCGCGATCAGGGCGACGATCACCCAGTTGATGACGGTTTCCATGCAGACTCTCTCAATCGCCTGGAGGTGCGGGACGCGCACCGTGGTGTTGGGCCGGTGACAGGATGCGGCGATGCGATCGACGATCACTTCACGACCCGGAGCAACTCGTCGATCGACGTCTTCCCCTGGATGACCTGACGCAGCCCGTCTTCCTGAAGGTAGATCATGCCGTTCTTGCGTGCCTCGGCCTTGATGGCGTTGATCGAGGGATTCTCGCGGATCATGTCGCGCATCGCCTCGGTGATGATCAGCAGCTCGAAGATGCCGGTCCGGCCCAGGTAGCCGGTCCCGCCGCACTGGGGGCAGACCTGCTGCGGCTCGGCCGGGCGTCGGTAGAAGACGTCGACCTTGTGCGCCGGCAGGTTCGCCTTCTTGAGGAACTCGGGCTTGGGCTTGTACGGCTCCTTGCACGCCTCGCAGAGCACGCGCACCAGGCGCTGGCCGAGCACGGCGGTCAGGGCCGAGGCGATCATGAACGGCTCGACGCCCAGGTCGAGCAGGCGGAACAGGGCCGTGACCGTGTCGTTGGCGTGGACCGTGGAGAAGACCATGTGGCCGGTCGTCGCCGCCTGGCAGGCGATGGTCGCGGTCTCGTGGTCGCGGATCTCGCCGATCATGATCACGTCGGGATCTTGCCGCAGGATCGACCGCAGGCTGCCGGCGAAGGTCTGGCCGCTCTTGGTGTTGATCTCCATCTGGGTGATGTTGTCGAGGTGGTACTCGATCGGGTCCTCGACCGTGATGATGTTCTTCTGGAATCGGTCGATTTCGCGGAGGCAGGCGTAGAGCGTCGTCGTCTTGCCCGACCCGGTCGGCCCGCAGCAGAGAAACATGCCGTGCGGCTGGGTGACGAGGCCGCAGATCTCCTGGATGAGCTTGGGCCGCAGGCCCGAGTCGTCGAGCCGCGAGACGCCGGTCGCGTTGTCCAGGATCCGCATGACCATCTTCTCACCCGACTTCGAGCCTGAGGTCGCGACACGGAACTCGAGCTCGCGGCCTTCGAGCTTGGCGCCGAATGAGCCGTCCTGCGGCTTGCGCTTCTCCGAGATGTCGAGCGCCGCCAGGACCTTGAAGACGTTGATAACGGCGTCGCCGGTGGGCCGGTCGAACGGTTCGGCGGTGTGGAGGATGCCGTCGATCCGGTACCGGACCGAGAGCTGGTCGGAGGTCGGCTCCAGGTGGATGTCGGTCGCGCGCCGGAGGACAGCGTCGTAGACCAGCTCCTTGGCCGACATATACGACCGCGACTCCTCGGCCTGGGCGACCCGCGACGAGTCCTCCTTGGTCGCCCCCTGGCTCTTGCCGATGAAGACGATCGGCGGTCCGGCGCGATCGACCTGGCTCTCGCCCCGGTTGAAGATCCCCTTCATTCCCATCTTGTGCATCAGGCTGTTGGCGACCTCGCCGAGGTGGTACGGGGTCAACACCTTGGCGTCGTCGGGGACGGTCTGGTTGCGGACGTAGACGTAGGTCATGAGCGGGACGAAGTAGGCCAAGAGCAGCAGGGTTAGGCCGATCGGGTAGATCGGGATCGCCCAGACCAGGGCGAAGCCCAGGAGCCCGGAGAAGAAGATGACGGAGTTCCAGAGCGCGAACTTGACGTTGTTCAGCTCCTTGCAGTCGTCGTCCACCCAGTAGGTGGCCCAGGCCCAGAGCAGGAAGACGGCTAGGATGGGAGCGAACTTGTAGAGATTCAGGTAGAATCCGGGCCCCCGCTGGATCCCCGGCGATTGCGCGAGCAAGACGCCGATGAACTCGGCGGCGTCGGCCCCGGCGGCCGCGCCTAGGGTCAACAGGGCGAATGCCGCCAGGATCGGTCGCGGTCGGTTCATCGTTTTCCTTTCTTCCCCACAGAAGGCTCGGCCGGGGCGAGCGCCGGGGCCTTCGGACCT
>JBKOZB010000088.1:0-4613 GCA_046744225.1 Planctomycetota bacterium
GGATAGTCCCGAGTCTCGATCACTGATGCATCATGCCCAAGACGTTCTCCCTGACCGCCAAGCAACACGACGAACTGCTCACCATTTATCGGAAGGACCCCGACCCCGAACTCCGCTTCCGGGCCCACATCCTCCTCCTGCTGGCCGAGGGCTACTCGTGGGACACCATCGAGGCCATGCTCTTCTGTAGCTCCCGCACCGTCGATCGCTGGCTCAAGCGGTTCCAGGCCGAGGGAGTCGCGGGGCTCACCGGGAGGAAGCGCGGCCGCCCCTTTCGCCTCGGCCTCGGCTGGGTCGCTCTCCTGGTGAGCTGGGTGACCACAACGACGCCCCGCGACTTCGGGTTCCTGCGCAGTCGCTGGACCTGTGCCCTGCTGATCCTGCTCCTGCGCGAGCGCGAGGGCGTGACGGCCAGCCGGGAGACCGTCCGCCGCTGGCTCCAGCGCGGCAACCTGGTCTACCGTCGGCCCCGACCCACCCTCAAGCCGGACGAGGAGGAGAGGCAGGCCAAGCTGGCCGCATTGCGGAGGCTGCTGGAGGACCTGCCCGAGGACGAGACGGCGGTCTGGCAGGACGAGGTCGAGATCCACACCAACCCGAAGATCGGGCGGATGTGGATGCTCAAGGGGCAGCAGGCCGAGGTCGAGACGCCGGGCACCAACCAGAAACGGCATCTGTCCGGGTCGATCCACTGGCGGACCGGGCAAGTGTTCGTCACCGAAGCGGCCCCCAAGCAAGGGCGCAACGGCGCCCTGTTCCTCAAGCACCTCGACGACCTCCGGCGGCGGCTCCGGCGGTACAAGAAGATCCACGTGATCTGTGATAACGCGGGGAGCCACACCAGCCTGGAGGTGATCCAGTACCTCTGGAAGTGGGAGGGGCGGATCGAGGTCCACCTGCTGCCCCGCTACTCGCCGGACCTCAACCCGATCGAGCGGGTGTGGTGGCACCTGCATGAGGACATCACCCGGAATCATCGGTGTAAGGACCTGGAGGAATTACTGGACCAGGTGTTCGCCTGGCTCGGGCAGGAAAGCCCATTCCAGATCGAGGGTTCGGTCTACCCGAAGGCCAAGGCCGCCTGATCTGCTTTCCCTTTTGCAAGTTTTTATTTAAGTAGGACGACAGAAGTTTTTTTGACAAAGACGGGCATGCCAAGGCCCCCCGCCTCAGGGAATGAGCGAAAAACGCGGGGTTTCCGTGGATCGGCGTCGAAAACCAAGCATCCCTGCGCTTATCTGATCATAGTTAGGTAACCCTTTATTGAGAGAGAGGGGCTTTTTCGCCTTGTTTTCCAGGCCCTCCACATCGTCCCCCAGAAATACTCTGGGTCTGACAGAAGTTCTTTGACAATGGAGAATGGCCCTCGATTCACGAAGCTCGCCAGGGGGGTGAACCGATGGCCCTGCTCGCGCTCAGTGACCGGCAACGCGGCGAATTGCAAGACATCGTCTCCCATACACCCTGGGCCAAGGAGCGCTGCCGAGCCCAGGCGCTGCTCTGGATCGCCGACGGGTCCGATGTCGGAGAGATCGCCGAACTGTTGCGGGTCAGCCGGCAGACCGTCTACAACTGGCTGAGCCGATTCCAGGAACGAGCCGAACTGGAACTCAGGGCGCGCCTCCTCGACGCCCCCCGCCTCGGTCGCCCTCGGGCGGCGAGCGGCACCATCGATGAACGGGTCGCCGCGGTGATCGACGGCGACCCGAGGAACTTCGGCTATCACGCCACGGTCTGGACCGTCCCACTGCTGAGTCGGTACTTGCGGGATCATCATGCGATCGAGGTCTCCGACAGAACTGTCAGCCGCGCCATCGACCGCCTGGGCATCCGTTGGAAGCGGCCCCGTCATGAACTGGCGCTCCGCCCCGAGACGTGGCGGCAGTCAAAAGGGGGCTGAAACGCGGCCTGGACCGGAAGCAACGCGCGATCCTACTGATGCTCGATGAGACGATCATCACGGAGACTCCGCCGCTGTATAGTGCCTATGGCCACCTCGGAGAGCAGATCCGTGTGCCGATCACAGGCAATCGGGCCAAGCGAATCCTCCATGGGGTGATCAACATCAAGAGCGGCGACGTGGCGCTGCTGATCACCGAAGAATGGGTCAACGAGACTCATCAGGCATTTCTCACCCTGATCCGGTCTCACTGGAGGGGATGGAACCCGGTGCTCTTCGAGGACCGAGCGTCCCAGCACAAGTCGCCGAGCAGCATGGCGCTGGCGGAGGAGTTGGGGATCGAAGTCCGAGTACTGCCCAAGGCGACCCCGGAATTGAACGCGATGGATCATCTATGGAGGCACGCCAAAAGACAGGCGGTTGGGAACCGACCGACCGTCACCGTTGCCGATTCCGCCTTGGCCGTTTGCCGGTACATCATCGACCTGAGTCCTCGGGAACGGCTCCGACAGGCCGGTATCCTGTCGGGCAACTTCTGGTTAACTGTTTGACGAAGCCGTTGACCGTGACCGCGCCGTCTGAAGGATAGTATTTTCGAGGCACGATGCGCAGAGGGTGGAAAACAAGGTGAAAAAGCCCCCCTCTCTCAATAAACGGATGCCCATTCATGATCCAATGAACCATTGGGCGATGGGATTCCGATACACACGGGCAAAGACCTCGTGTTTTTCGGTCACTCGATCAGCCGCAGCACCTTACCGAGTCCCCACGAGTCAAAGAACTTCTGTCACCCTACTTAGACCGTTATACGAGCTGAACCGCAGATTCTGTTCACGTTTTTCTAACCCCTTTCTCGATGATGCCTTGTGACCCGTTTCAGCCGGCCAGTCGTACGCCGACGGACTCGAACAGCCGGTTGAGGTCGCGGTCGACGGCTGCGTACAGGCGATCGAGCAAGGCGCGTCGCTGCTGCGGTAGTCGGTCGTCCCACGGCACGGGTTCTATGATCCCGGCCGTCAGTGGCGCGTAGATCCGGTGGAACAACTTCAGGTAGAGCACCGCGATCCGGTATCCCTCCGACGGCAACCGGTACGACTGGGTGCCGGCGACCCGCTCCACCAACCCCTTGCCACGCAGCTTGGCCAGGTCGTAGCGCAGTTGCCCCAGCGTGTAGCTCTCCGTCGTCTTCCCCAAGGCTTCCGCCGTTGTCACATGCAGGTCGGTCGTCCGGAAGCGGCCCCGTGCCGCGAGCAGCGCGAAGCACGTCAGCGCCTGGAGCACTGCCAGGAGACGTGGGTCGTCGAGCTTCAGGCCCGGCGTCCGCCGTCCGCTCGGCGAGACGGTCGGTTGTCGCAACCGCTCCAGCTGGCCGCGATCCACGAAGGTCTCCAGGACGTCTTGCTGCACATCGAGGTAGCGGTCGTTGGCCGTGGCCATCGTCTCCCGCAGCTCCGGCAGATGCTCCACGCCCTTGTTCACCCCCAGGTCGGGTGTGTGGTAACTGGTCACCTCAGTACGCAGTATGAGGTTATCGCGTGCGTACTGTTTGATCGAGCTGCTCTTGTACTCGCTCCGGATGACCGGCTGTCCCAGATCGTGGTCGAGGATCTGGGTCTTCAAGCCCGCATCGGTGTGCTTGGTGATCCGCCGGCCGAAGATGATCGTGATCTTCTCCGGGTGGCCGATCGAGCGGTTCAGGTCGAGGAGCCGCTCATGCAGGTGGTCCAGCGCCGCGCGGTGCTCGAAGACGAGGTTAGTGCAGTACTCGACTTGGCTGACGAACAAGCGGTAGCCGAAGCCCTGGTGACGGCGCTCGCGGTCGGTGAAGAAGGGGACCAGTTGGGACAGCCAGCGGTGGACGCAGGCCTCGATGTCCGCGGCCGAGAACCGGTCGGAGAGTTCCTGCAGCCGGGTCGGGTCATCGCAGGTCCGGAAGGCATTGGCGCATTGCTCGAAGGCAATGCCCTCCTCGCGCAGCCGGCAGGCCAACCACTCGTGGCCGTTGAGGCAGACGCGCACGCTGAAGGGAAAGTAGGGACAAACGCGCACGAACATCCGGCCGAAGTCCTGGTCCTGGAGGTAGAAGTAGTACTGCTGGACGAAGCGGTTGAGCAGTTCGACGTGGTCGCCCTGGCGGGGAAAGCTCACGGCCACGCGGGCGTTCTCGCGGGCCTTGAGGATGACGGGGATGACGGTTTGACCCTGCAACTGTTGATAGAACGGCTCGACCCATTCCTCGCGGCGGACGCCCTTGGGAGGCTGCACGATCTCGATGTGCCGTTGCTCGGCGAAGGCCTGGACGAAGTGGTGGTAGTCGGTAGAGATGGCCCGGAAGTAGGCGGGGGTGACCCGGGCCGCCTGGCGTTTCTCTTTGAGGAAGCCGACGACGCAGGCGGGGTTCTGCAGGACCTGGATGACGCCGTTGAGGAGGATGCGGTCGAAGCAGGAGTAGTCGAAGCGGATGGCCGGCTGGTGGTGCGCAATGAAGGCGTTCATGGCGGACCTCCGTACCTGTGGGGACCGCCCCCGATGATATCGGAGTCCGCTTGCCTTCGGGGATTTCAAGGGGCATCGCCCCTTGCCTAGTTCTACTGTATCCAGGACTTGATTCGCCACAACGGTATTTGCGACATTCTCTTCCGTCACGCTCATTTCACGGAAGGGGGGACTTTCTCAAAAGTGGCTTCCTCGATGGAATGTCCGTGGACAATTC